>CAYVMK010000020.1:6818-12902 GCA_964452445.1 uncultured Desulfonema sp.
ATAGATCTTAGTAGTAACGCGATTAATCCTCAGTTTAAGTGTTTCGGCATGGAACTATGGTATTACCAAAGCATAAGCCATGCGTTTAAAGAACTCTTTCCATTGGAAAAATTTTATGTTTTTTTCAACAAAGAGAAAAACTTCTTTTCTTTTGAAATTTTAGAAAATAAAATCATTCTGACATATTCGAAGACAGCAAATGGTAGCCTTTGCTAGACCGATTAGTTTGCGATGAACCCCAACCCTAGCCTGCCGGTGTCCGCTCAAACTTGTTGAGCGGCCCCCCGTGAGGGGCGAGGTTGAAGGGCGGCAGGCGGGGCGATCTCCGCCCAAGTCGGACTTGGGCGGGAAGCGAACGGGCGCAAGCGGCATGACAAGATGTGCCAGGGATGGCACGGCTTGGCGTGCCGCTTGTCCTTCTCCCGGAGCGGTCGCCCCGCCGTCTTTGCCGCCCTTCAACCGAAGCCGGCGGGCGGTCGCCGAAGCCACCCAAAGCCACCTAAAAAAGTGTGTGGCCCGCGGTTCGGGAATCCCGACCGGGGCCGCACTACTGTTTATTTTTTCACGTTTCGAGTGACAATCATGCTGCTTTTTCATCCAAAGTTTCCATGATCCACTTGTTGATACTTTTTCCGTCTCGAAGAGCGGCACAAGCTACTTTCCGGTGAAGATCAGAGTTTAGACGAAGAATGAGCTTTCCGGAAAACGGCTTTTCAGGCTCTTTCTTGTGCTTTTTGCACATGTCGAAATAGTCTTCAACTGACTCTTTTATTGCCTTTCGAATCTCAGCCACAGATTTTCCTTGGAAGGTAATCACATCGCGAATTCCGATGATTTCACCGTGAAAAATGTTGGCTTCATCATCAAATTCAACCTGGCCAACATAGCCTTTATAACTCAACATGGTTTTACCCCCGCATTCATTAAAAACCTTTTCACCGAAATCACCGCCCCTCGATCGGTCTCTTTCTGAGGGTGTGGCCGATGGAACGTCGCAAAAATCCCGTTCAGAATAAATCGAACTCGTGAGCCATTTCCTTCTTCTTTGATACTACCAAGAGATATCAATAATGCTTCAATATCTATCCATGAAATGTTAGCTCTGGTAGGTGTTTCAAAGATTAATTTTATGGTTTTTTTGTGTTTGCTGTTCACATTATAAATGATACTATGAATAAGTATCAAAGTAAAGAAAATAGATACCACAAAATAGTATCGTTATTGTTTCGAACATCGATGTCCGCGTGGATGGTCCTTGACGGGCTGGAAACGCCCGCGCAGCGGTGCGTTCCGAATGCCCGAAAACAGGATTTTTTGAGAAGGAAGGGGTGAGAGGGTTCGGGAGGAGGGGAAAACAAGAGCTGGTTTCCCATCCTCCTGAGCCTTGCAAAGGATAACAAGGCCTTCGATCTCGAAACGATCATGAAGAATTCCGGGTTTCTGGTTCTCGCGTGAAATGCTTGCTGGACCACAAGAGCCCCGAACGACCACAGCAGCCAGCCGCAACCGCCAACGGCGCGCTCACCAGCGAACGAAGAGAGACTGGTGCAGCGACTTGTTGGCATTAACAGCGGATTCTTTCCAAGTGAACCCGGGTTGCAGCGCTTGCTATCAGCATCTCCCGAGTAATGAGAGACTGCCCGGCTGCTGGTCCGACTGTCCGCGTCCTTTCTTGGCTTTTGGTTCTCTCACGAAAGGCTTGCCAGGACACAAGAGCTGCGGACGATTCAACCCAACCCGCCGGTCCGCCCTGCCTGCCGCTCTTCCCTTGCAACCGGCGGGCGTGCGCCGAAGTTCCCCAGACATCGAACGGGATCAAGAAAGGTTCGTCGCGCGCCGGACGGGGTACCCCGTCCAGAGCGCACTGTTCGCTCTTTTACGGCTCTTTTCGAGTCGTTTTTGAGATGGGAGACGGGTTGAGCGTCTTCTTTACGGCTGGGCTGGGGGTGAAGGTGACCACCTTTTGAGCGGGGCGGGTGATCTTTTCCCCTGAAGGCAGGGTGATGATCCGGGGTTTCTGGCGCTTGGTGCCGAAAACACCGAAGCGACGGAGTTCGATTTTGGCGTCCAGGACCAGACCGCGGACAAGTTCATCGAGGATGGTTTGAAGGATCTCGCCGGCAATGTTCATCGAAAGGCCGAACTTGGCGGCGATCACTTTCGCCAGGTCGTCTTTGATCACGGCGGTTAGTGGGTATCGATCCACTTCTGGATCAGCTCGGCAAGATTGGCGGTGTCCTTGGCGGTCAGGTTTTCGAGCTGTTTGAAGAGAAACGGCAGGTCCGAAGTTGAGCCGGTGATGGTGCTCATCGCCGCCTTTATGTCGGAGAGCATGATCGTTGTTCTGGCATCCTGTTTGGCGGTGGCTTCCGCCGTTTTGACGACGGCTTCAGACATGGCGTTGAGCTGGTCGAAGAAGAAGGCGACCGCGCCAGCGCCGACCCGCAGATCGGAACGGGCCTTCATGAAGGCTTCTACTGTGTTTAGTTTTGTTATCCCTGGATTTGGCATCGTTAGGCAATGTAACACAATTCGTCTAATTAGGCATATTTAGGGTTTCCAATTCGTCATATTATGATAGAATTGGCTTCTGGAAAGGACCTTTTGAAGGCGTTCTTCTGTAAGTGCAGATTTAATCTTGAGTTACGGGCACAAGATAGGCTTTCATTGTGGTTTAGTGCGGGGGAGCGGTTGGTTCTAGTTTAGATAGTGTTCGCTTGGGGATAGGTGAAAGCGGTTGCAGTGTCGGCGGAGGTCAGATGTATCATTTTCTGCCGATTTGGAGTTTTTTGAACGTCGGGTTGTATTTGCTCTGATGGCGCTGGTTTGACGGCTACTTTGTGGCTGGTAGTTGAGGCTCGGCCAACAGGCTCAGTTATGTTTTATCCTTCTTTTCAGATCGTCCACCACCAATTTCAAAAACTTCTTTTAGATTTTTTTCAACGATGGTGAGATCGGCAACAGTTAACGCTCCAAGCCGTCTTTCCACCAATTCTTTTTTTATGGTAAAAAAGATTCCGGTAGCCGTGGAGGGATACAAAAGCCCGGCTTCTTGCCACTCTTGAAGCACAATATCACCGAAAAGAGTTCTTTGCGTGTTACTGCTTACGGCTAAAACAATGATTTCTTCTCGTTCTTTGTGGTATTTGCTTCCGCTTACGACAATCGCGGGCCTTTTTTTTGTTGAAGTTCCATCAGTGAAAACAACATGGGCAAGAACCACGTCCCCACGCTTAAAGCTTGTCATAAGCGGCATCTTTTTTGTTGTTCCAAAGATTCTCAAGCAGGGTTGTTGTTTTGGTCATAATACTCAAAAAATCCCCCTCTTCGGCGTCTCGCTCCATCCTGGTTTTGATGCTTTCCAATACGAATTCCCGCAGACTTTCCCCTTTGTAGGCGGCATAAGCCTTGATCTTTCGATGCTCCGAAGCTGGTAAATCTATGGTCAAACGTTCTCTTTTTAACACAACTGGCATATTCTTCCCTCCAATTAGACCCTATGTAAAAATGTAACATTTTACCATGTGTTTCGCAATAGGGCCCAAACCCAACAATTCTGTCATTAGCCGCCAATCAACCATGTAACAAGCTATTTATGCCACTTTCTGTGTCTCATTTAAACTATAGACTCCTATTGTGGTTTAGTGCTGGAGAACGGTTGTTTATAGGTGGGATAGTGTTCTCTAGGGGAGGGCAGACGGGGTTGCAGTGCCGCCGCAAGCCAGATGTAGCATTAGGTGCCGATCTGGAGTTTTTTGATCGCGAAGCCGATCATTTGCTCTTTTAGGGGTTTCATCTCCCGATATTTGGCGATAGCTTCAAAATCAATGGTGATGATCTTGACAAGCTCCGTCATGAAGATCTGCATGATTTGAGGTTTGGCCATGGCACTGTTTTCTATTCCGTAATGGAAATCCTTATTGCCGTTGACCCCGCCGGTTCGACTTGCCCACTTGGCTGCAAGCCCCGACTTCCTGATTTTCAGGGGGAGGAGGCAAGTTTTTTTCCGCTGCGCCTCGGTCATGTTTTCGGGAAGGAAGATGTCTTTTCGCTTGAAGAACTTGTAGAACTTTCCGGGAAAGGTTCTTATGTTCTTTATGCCGTTGTCCATAAGGTTTTCGATGAAGTTCGTGGCGATGAGGTCGCCAGACGGATCGAAGTCCACGAGGGAAAAGACGATGAATTCCTGTGAAAGATCGACCTGGCGTTCCCTGAGTTCATCAACAAAATATTCGACGGACAGATAAGAAGACTGACCACCGGAAGCAATGGTGGTCATGTCGAAGTCCCTGTTCACTTCCTGCAGCAGATCGGTGTAAGAGGTCTTTTCCGAGAAAAAGATAAGGTTGGCGTGTTTTTTTCCAAACCACCGGTTGCCCTTGTTGTCATCATCGAAACTGAAGTCTTTGTATTTGAAAAGTCCCGCCTTGACCATCAACACCAGCATGTTTGAAATGATGTAACTATTCAGCAAAAAAAATAATAAACTTTAACCCTCAAAAAAAACTGTACATTCTTCCTGAATTATGTTTTAGTATAAGCATGACGATTCGCGAGAGAGTTAGCAATGTTTTTTATTTTGGTCAAGGTGTGCCATTCCAAGGGAACATAAAGATTTTGACTGGGATTGATCGGTTAAACAGTTATTCTCCCAACTCCACCAAAACCCCATCTGGCCAAAAACCTCTTTCAACTGACAGAAGAAGCGAAAACAGCTTCCGCAGAAATCATGCAGCAGGTTTAATCAGTTGAAAATCGAAGGCATAGGAATAGATTCCGCGCTCACATCGGTCAGAGAGTTTCTCAATAACGAGAGGAAACTGTCGCCTGCATTTAAATCGGCCATAGAGTTGCTGCTTATTCTCGTCACAGCACTGGTTAACCGTCTGGGTCTCAACAGCAAGAATAGCAGCAAACCACCCGCCTCCGATCCGAACCGGGAAAAACACCGAAAAAAGGTGAAAAGTGGAAGAAAACCTGGCGGACAACCAGGGCATATCGGAACCACCCTGCAAAAAGTTGACAACCCCGATGAAATCATTCCTCTGAAGATAGATCGTCGAAGCCTTCCTAAGGGTACGCAGTATACGTTTGTGGGTTTTGAGGAGCGACAGGTTTTCGATATCAAGTTTTCCAGGCATGTTGTTGAGTATCAAGCAGAAATCCTTGAAGACAGTCAGGGCAAGCGCTTCGTGGCACAGTTTCCTGATGACGTAAGTCGACCTGTCCAGTACGGGGATGGGTTAAAGGCTCATGCGGTCTATATGTCACAGCAACAACTCATTCCTTACGACCGAGTCCGCGACCACTTCCAAGAGCAGATCCATATACCCGTAAGCGCGGGAACAATTTTTAACTTCAATCAGGAAGCCTTTGAACGGCTGGAGTCTTTTGAGGAGTGGGTCAAGAACGAACTTGCCGCCGCCGAACTTCTGCATGTCGATGAAACTGGAATCAACATTGATGGCAAAAAACACTGGATCCACAGCACATCTAATGACGCCATGGCTTTTTTCTACCCTCATCGCAATCGCGGCAAAATCGCCATGGACGAAATCGGTGTTCTTTCTCGATTCCACAGTATTTTGAGCCATGACCACTGGAAAGCCTACTACCAGTATGAATGCACTCATTCCCTTTGCAATGCCCATCACCTCAGGGAGCTCGAGCGTGCCTGGGAGCAGGACGGTCAGCGTTGGGCCAAAAAGATGAAAAAACTTCTGCTCAAGCTCAACAAAAGAGTTGAAGCTGCGGGCGGAAAACTTACACAGGAAGAATCTGCCCAATGGCGGTTAAAATATCGAGAAATTCTCGACCAGGCCAATGCGGAATGCCCGCCTCCAGATGAAAGCAAGAGAGCGGGAAAACGGGGGCGATTAAAACGGTCAAAATCACGTAATTTGCTGGAAAGATTGCGTGATTACGAGAAGGACGTCTTGCTGTTTATGGATGAAATAGTTGTTCCTTTCACAAACAACACCTCGGAAAACGATTTGAGAATGACCAAGGTCCAGCAGAAAATTTCGGGTTGCTTTCGTTCGACAGAAGGTGCCAAAATTTTCTGCCGAGTTCGCAGCTACTTAA
>CAYVMK010000021.1:0-12765 GCA_964452445.1 uncultured Desulfonema sp.
AATGACTGAAAACGCATGTGCCTGTGCCCCAAACGATTAGAACAAATTTACCGTGCAGCACATACTGTTTTATATTGACTATATATCTATTTTTGAATAGATTCTGGCCGTTTATTGCATATATCAAAAGGAAAACGCCAAAAAATGGATAAAATCAAGGTCATGCTGGTCGATGATGAAGAGGAGTTTGTAACGACTCTGTCCGAGCGGATCCAGATGAGGAATTTCAGCTCATCGGTCGCTTTTACCGGTGAGCAGGCATTGCAGTTTGTTGACGACCAGGTTCCGGATGTCATGATTCTTGACCTTAAGATGCCGGGCATCGACGGCATGGAAGTTCTCCGGAGGGTAAAAAAAGCATATCCGAAAGTCCAGGTTATTATTCTTACAGGACACGGATCCGAAAAAGACAGGAAAGAGGCTTTATCTCTGGGCGCTTTCGGTTATCTTCAGAAACCGGTCCAGATAGACGAGCTTGTAAGGCACATAATAAACGCACACAAAGCAGGGACAAAAAATACCTGACCGTATAATCAAGGAGTGCAATACATGAAAATCAAAGTCTTGCTGGTTGATGATGAGAAAGAATTTATTGAAACCCTGGCAGAGCGTCTTGCGGTAAGGGATTTTTATGTTAAAACCGCCTTTAACGGCGATGAGGCCCTTTCAAAAATAAAAGAAGAGGATTTTGACGTTGTGGTATTGGACGTACTTATGCCCGGAAAAAATGGAATTGAAACATTAAGGGAGATAAAAAGCATAAAACCCCTTGTAAATGTAATCATGCTTACCGGACATGCTACGGTTGAAACGGCCATCGAGGGAATGAAAGCCGGAGCCTATGATTATCTTATGAAACCGACCGACACGAACGATCTCGTCGGCAAAATAACAAAGGCGTACAATATCAAAGCCGAGCATGAGGAGCGGATCCGCAAGGCGGAAATCAATAAAATAATCGAAAAACGAGGCTGGTAATATACTGCTTTATCAGTTAACTTCCCAATTTGAACCGAAACAGACACTATTCCCTACTATTGAAGGAAAATTATATGAAATCAATATCCGTTAAGGAAATCATGGTTCCTTTATCTGAATACGCAATCGTCTCGGAAGACGCCACTTTGTTTGAGGCTGTTATAGCTCTTGAAGAAGCCCAGGCAAAACACGTGAAATCCCCGTATTCGCACAGAGCCGTCCTTGTCTTTAACAGGGAACGTAAAATTGTCGGAAAAATCGGTCAGGTAGATGTTTTACGCGCCCTGGAACCTAAATATGGAAAAATTATCGATTCAGGATCTCTATCCCGTTTCGGTTACACCGCCCAGTTTTTGAAGTCACTTGTTAATCAATACCAGCTATGGGACAAGCCGCTTAATGATATATGCAAAAAAGCAGACAAACTTAAGGTCAGCACTTTTATGGTCACCCCTACAGAGGGTGAATATATATCTGAAAACAGCAGTCTTGATGAAGCAATACATATGCTCGTTATGGGAAATCATCAGTCCCTCCTTGTAAAAAAAGAAAATGAAATTACAGGAATATTAAGATTAACGGATTTGTTTCATAAGGTTTCTGAAACTATTAAACTTTGCGGTTTATAAAAATTATATATTACTCGCGGTAAGGAGTCTTTTTCATGACAAACGGTTCGGAATCCGGCACAACCGGTTCAAAATTAGACCTGAAGCAGTTGATCTTTCTTTCAATAGGACTTGCGCTCTTTTTAATCGTTTATTACTCGCCTCCATGGGCGGATGCCGTCGATCCTTCCGGAAAACATTTTCCGCTTACCAAAGAAGCCAAGGGAGCGCTGGCTGTCTTTCTTCTTGCAGGAACATGGTGGGTTTTCGAAGTTCTTCCAATAGGCATAACCGGACTTACAATAGGAGTGCTTCAGGCTCTCTTCTTCATACGTCCCGCAGCCGACGCTTTCAAGGATTTCATGGATCCTTCGGTTCTTTTTATATTCGCCTCTCTGGTAATAGGCATGGTATTTACCAAAACAGGGCTCACAAAGCGTCTTGCATATAAAATGCTGATGATTGTCGGCGAAAGAACCGGGATGATTTATCTCGGATGCCTTGTCGTAACCGCGTTGCTGACACATATAATGGCTCACACCGCCGTTGCTGCGACCATATATCCGCTCCTTCTGGCGATATATTCTCTTTATACCGATGACAGCAAACCGACCAGGTTCGGGAAGGGCTTGTTCATAGGCATGGCCTTTGTGGCAGGCGCCGGAAGTATTATAACCCTTCTCGGTGCAGCCCGCGGCATAGTAGCTCTGGGCTTTTACAAGGAAATAACCGGAAAGGAAATCTCTTTTTTCGAACTGAGCTACTACCTTGCTCCGGTAGGATGGGCTATGGTATTTATCCTCTGGGGTTTTCTGATGGTTTTTTTCAAGCCTGAAAAAGCCGTAATCCCGGGACTGAAGGAAAAGGCCAGACAGCTTAATGCCGAGATGGGCGCCCTCAAAAGAGATGAAATAATCGGAGCTGTTTTAGTTTTTTGCACAATCGCTTTCATGTCTATGCAATCGTTTGTTCCGGCATTGAAGCCCTTCAACAAATCCGCAGTTATTCTCGTTTCAACGATTCTTTTTTTCATATCGGGTATCCTCGACATCAATGATCTTGAAGAGCTTCCCTGGAATATAATACTTCTTTTTGCAGGCGCCATGAGCATAGGTTTCTGTCTCTGGCAGACGGGCGCCGCCCAGTGGCTGGCAATAAACTGGCTCGGTTTTTTCAAGGATTCACACTGGTTCATCTTCGTGATGAGCATAGCTGTTTTCGTACTGGTCATGACGAATTTTATTATGAATGTGGCGGCTATCGCCATATCTTTGCCCGTAGCCCTTGTAGTTGCTCCGTATCTCAATATAGCTCCGGAGGTAATCCTGTTTGTCTCCCTTGTCACGGCAGGAATGCCTTTTGTTCTTATCGTTGGTGCGGCGCCGAATGCGATTGCCTACAACTCAAAACAGTTTACAAGCGGTGAATTTTTCATGGCAGGCATTCCTGCGAGCATAATTCTTCTGGTGGTGCTTGGATTTGCAATACTTGTGTTATGGCCGCTCATGGGAATGCCTGTTCTTCTGGCCCGTTAACCCGGTATAAAACAAACCCGAACAAAGCGAGTTTGCTGTGAAACAACTTGAAAAACTGATAGAGAGAATAATTTACAGGGTTAATATTAATCTCAGAGAGCACGGATCCTTTGATGTAGAGCCCTATATCCGTGAAATAGTGCCGATAAATAAACTTGTTAAATTTTACGCTTTCTACGGTATTACGTCTCACCATCCTCTTTATTTTCATTTCAGCAATTCAAATCTTGCCGGAAGTTATTTTCTCGGAAAATGCACAGTTGACAATTCCGTGCTGTATAAAAGCGACATAAGAGGCGACGAGTTAAAGACAAAAGGAGATGTTTTTCATTTCCAGGGCGCCGACATAGCTCTCGACCATGATGAAAAAATTTCAATCAGCGACAGTTTTCTTATTAAAACCCTTGTCCACAATTACTCCCATGATCCGGAAAATTTGGAGGAATTCGTCATAAAGAGCACCGCCTCGACGCCTTATGCCAACATTCACGGCGCTCCCGTTGAAGGGTGTTTTCTGGGCCCTTTTTCAACCGTTGATCTTACGACCCTGCATGATTGCGTAATAGGCCGTTTTGCCTATGTCCAGGTCGGAGAAATGATTCATCAGTGGGTTGAGCCGGGAAGTATCTTGATAAGAAAGGCTGAGGCATTCGACTTCAGCTACCGATTTCCTGAGAGCATTTTAAACAGGTATATCTGGTTTAAACCGGGAAAGGGGCCTCGCGGTATTTTCATGGATTTTGTCGAAAACCGGAAACAGGATTTTCAAAAAGTTTTCAATGTCGTGCATCTTAAATCACCAATGCCGGTTCCTTTCGGAGCTTCAATAAACCGTTATTCGGTTTGGAAGGGAAAAACCCGGGTCAGCGAAAATGTCCTTGTCGCCCAGAGGGCATACCTGGAAAATGCATTGCTCGGAAAGGGCTCAAATGCCCAGGAGAACTGCTACATAATAAATTCAAAACTTGAAGGATTCAACGTCACCGCGCACGGCGCTAAAATCATGAACGCAAACCTCGGTGAAAAAACGTTTGTAGGTTTCAATTCGTTTTTGCATGGGACACCGGAATGCATGCTCAACATAGGAAAAGAATCGATAATCATGCCGCACACGATAATTGATCTCAAAGAGCCCGTGAATATTCCTTCAGGGCATATAGCATGGGGTTATATCACCAATCGGGCGGATCTGGAACAACATTGCCTGCCTCTTGATAAACTCTCGGCAATTGACGGTGAAATCAAGCTTGGGATCATGCAGTTTCAGGGGAGCGGATCGGTTTTTGTGAAGGCTTTCAAAGACCGTATAGAACACATACTCGAAGCAAACGGCGCCTTTTTCGACGGCACAAAATACAAAGGCCATGCCCAGAAAGGCCAGAATATCGCCTACAATATAATTCAGCCCTATCCGATGGGATCCCGGAAAGGATTATATCCGACAATAGACATAAGATTATAAATATTCCAAACCGGCTGTATGCCCCGCCGATTGTCTCCCCTATCACAATCAATATATGCGCTGGACGGACAGGAAAATCTTCGGAACTCTTTTTTTTTCAAGCATTCTTTTTGATATAGGAGGAGGCCTTTCAATGCCTGCTCTCATGGCCCTTACAGTATATAAAGGTAAAGAGATCGATGCTATGGGATCGCTAATGGCGCTCATAACGACAGCTCACAGACTCGGCATGCTGACGGGCTCACTGGCGGCCGGTTTGATAATGGACATGTTCCGGCTCCGTGAAGCTTTTTATTCAGGAGCAGGTATTATGGCGCCGGTTAATGAACTGTCCATCCGCAAGCTGCGGGGGGTTCGACCCACAGAGTTTAAACAGAAGTTTAGTTGACAACATTCTTTTTGGCATTATTTTACATTATTATTTTCAAAAATTATCAACAAACTTTCTTAATTCATTTTATCCGGGAATATAATGGCAACCAAACGTGATTACTATAAAATTCTGGGCGTTGCCCGGGATGCGACATCCGAAGAATTAAAAACCGTATACCGAAAACTTGCATTAAAATACCATCCGGACAGAAATCCGGGAGACAAGGAGTCGGAAGAAAAATTCAAGGAAGCCGCCGAAGCCTACGAAGTTCTCCATGACCCCCAGAAAAGAGCCATTTATGATCAGTATGGCCATAAGGGACTTGAGGGTTCCGGCTTTTCCGGGTTTGGCGGATTTGAGGATATCTTTTCCAGCTTCAGCGATATTTTCGAAGGTTTTTTTGGGTTCGGCGGCAACAGGCGCTCCCGAAGCAGAACCCAAAGAGGGTCGGATCTTCGTTATGACATGACTTTAAGTTTTATGGAAGCTGCCTTTGGAATAGAAAAGGAGATTAACCTTGAAAAAACTGAAACATGTCCGGATTGCAGCGGAAACGGCAGCGAGCCGGGCTACGGACCTGAAACCTGTCGTCAGTGCGGCGGTTCAGGACAACTTTCCAGAAACCAGGGTTTTTTCACGGTAAGAACAACATGCCATTACTGCAGAGGGGCCGGCCAGACAATACCACATCCCTGTAAAAACTGCCGCGGCGCCGGCAAGGTGATCATAAATAAGAAGGTTTCTGTAAAAATACCTGCCGGAGTCGATTCAGGCTCAAGGCTGCGCCTCACCGGGGAAGGCGAATCCGGCGCCTATGGCGGCCCAAACGGCGATCTTTATGTTTTTTTGAACGTTGAAGCCCATGATTTTTTTGAACGGCATGAAAATGACGTTTATTGCAGAATTCCTGTCTCTTTCGTTCAGGCCGCTCTTGGCGATACGATCCCTGTTCCGACCTTAAACGGCAAAAAAACCGTTGAGATTCCGAAAGGAACTCAGCCCGGCGATATGATTCGTCTGCAGGGTGAAGGCATACCCCACTTGAGACACAAGAGGCGCGGAGACCAGATAGTTCAGATAAATATAAAAACACCTGTAAATCTTACAAAAAAGCAGGAAACACTCTTAAAGGAATTCGCAAAACTCGAAGACAATAAATTCTCAAACAAATTAAAAAATATACTGCAGGGCGCTTCGGCAGGCGCTGAGTCGTTGTAATAAAATAACTGTAAAATTGAAATAAAAAAGGGATTGATCAAAATGTTTGAGCTTAAAGTTATAAATCATTTTTCGGCAGCCCATCAGCTTAAACTTGTTGCTGCAAAATGTGAAAACCTTCATGGTCATAACTGGAAAATAGAAGCATGCATAACCGGCAAAACCTTAAACAATGCAGAAGTTGTGATAGACTTTGGAATGATAAAGAAACATGTTTCTGAAATAATGGCGGCGCTTGACCACAAGTTTCTTAATGAACTTGATTGGTTTAAAGGTTCAAATCCGTCATCTGAAGCGATAGCGATGCGAATCGCAAAAGAGCTCCAGGCCAGAATAGAAGACCCTTCGATACGGGTGTCAAGCGTCACTGCATGGGAATCCGACGATGCCTGCGCAAAGTATATATGTCCGATGTAACGCCGCCGCCGCAAGACTTTTTACGAGTCCATCAAAATTCGGACACAGTTGTGCTTCTGTTCAACTGAGTCCAGCGCGCCAGTAGATCATCCCTTGTAACTATAGAAGTTACGTCTTCTACATGCTCTTTTATACTTTCAACGCCACCTTCCTGGCGGTCAACAAGTATAACCGCTTTAATTACATCCATGCCTTCCGAACGTGTCCGTTCTATGGCTTTTATTGTTGAGCCTCCTGTTGTTGCAACATCATCTATTATGACAACCCTGCTCCCCTGAGTTAAATCTCCTTCGATCCATCGGATTATGCCGTGATCTTTCATGGTTTTCCTGATTGAAAAAGCATTTACCGGTTTTCCTTTCAATCCGGAGGCAAAAGCAGTTGCAACAGCGATGGGGTCTGCTCCGAAAGTAAGCCCTCCGACTCCTTCCGCATCCAAATCCCTGATTGCATCAAAAACCAGATGACCGGCAAGAAACATGCCACGGGGGCTGAGTGTCACCGGTTTGCAATTAATGTAGTAATTGCTCATCCTGCCCGATACAAGCTTAAATACAGGTTCCTCACTGTATTTAAAGGATTTGCGGCAAAGCAGATCTATCAGTTCCTGTTTCATAATTGACGTATAATCCTCAAATTAAGTCAAAAAATTAATATTATTTAATCCCATATTATGTTTTTTTGGTGAGCGATGCGCTTTTGTGTGCGAAACATATACTTTTGCCGGTTTTGCGCATGATTTCAGATATAAGACACGGATGCATTTTTATGAAACCATAACTCTTAACATGATAATATCAATAAACAGTTGATTTTAACAGGCTCCTTAGATATAAAAAAGCCCCCACCGAAAATGGAAGAAGCTTTTTATGGGAATCGGCAGAGGCTTTGAGCAAGGAATACTCTTAAAGCATTCCTTTTAAGGCTCGGATTACAGATAACAATTAATTTATATCAGGTCAATCAAAACTCTTAAAAGAAGTTAATTAAAATCGTGTCTATTAAAAACAAAGTAAAAAATATCGTTGCAGCGCATCTGGTTTTTCTTTTTGTTTCCGGAATTCTCTTTTTTTCTCCCGGAGCTGCGGATTCCGGTGAGACGACAGATGTATTCACTCTTGAAAAAACGATTCAGACGGCTGTAAAAAACAATATCGAACTTCAGAGAGCAAAAGAAGATATCAATGCTGCAGTTGCATCAAAAAACGCTTCGAGAGCGAATTTTTTACCCGTTTTCAATGCTTCGTATCAGTATAAGCATAATTATGAAGAGATTACCAGTTCTCTGTTGGGGATAACAACACCAAAGGATGAGTATCTTTTTGCGGCGTCAATTACCCAGCCTGTTTTTGCCGGATTTTCAATTATTAACCGGTATAAGCTTGCATGCCTCGGACTCGACGCGGCGGGTTTAAATGAAAAAATAACCCGTCTTGAAATCATATACAGGGCCAACAAGGCATATTTCTCGGTTTTAAAGGCATTAAAAATAGAAGAGGTGCTGCAGGAAACCGTGACACAGCTTTCAGCGCATGAAAATGTGGCAAAAACCTTTTACGAAGTCGGTATGACCCCGTTAAATGATTTGCTCAAATCACAGGTTGAACTGGCCAATTCCCGGCAGGAGCTTACAATAGCAAAGAATAACCTGGAATATGCAAAATCCGACTTCAACACGCTTTTAAGAAGGCCCATAAACTCATCGGTAGATCTGGTTGATATTCTTAACCATGCGCCGCTTACAAATGAGCTTGATTATTATCTTGAGCTTGCTCAAAAAAACCGGCTTGAAATCAAACTTGCGGAACTGCAAATCGAAATGGCCGAAAAAGAACTGGCTCTTGCGAAAAAAGATTACTTTCCGACAGTAACTCTCGCCGGGACTCGTTATCAGCGCGGAACCGACTGGGATGTTGCCGGAGGCGATGGAATAAGCGACCCCAACAGCTGGAATGTATCTGCAATTGCTTCATGGAATTTCTGGGAATGGGGAAAGACCTGTTTTGGAGCGATAGAGAAAAAGAGCCGGCTTCATCAGGCAAAATTTAAAAAAGATGAAATTGCAGATAAAATTTCGCTTGAAGTAAAACAGTCTTTTTTGAAAACAAAGGAATCTGAAAATAATATTATAACCGTTCAAAAAGCAATTGAACAGGCAAAAGAAAATTTAAGAATAAGCCGGGAACGCTATAAAGAGCAGATAGCCACTTCAACGGATGTGCTTGATGCCCAGACACTTCTTTCAAGGACTATGACAAATTATTACAATGCGCTCTATGATTTTAAAATTTCAAAGGCATCTCTCTACAGGGCAATGAGCATGGAACTTGCGGAATGAGCGACGGCAATAGTGAAAATTCCTTAATAAGAATGTTTCATGTTTACAGGCGCTACGGTAAATATTCCGCTCTGTTTGATATAAACTTCGATGTGCTGAAAAACGAATTTGTCTTTATAAACGGTCCTAGCGGCGCCGGGAAAACAACCCTGTTAAAGCTGCTTTATCTCGGAGAACCGGCCTCTGAGGGTCAAATCCTGATAGATGGAATTAATTTGTCAAGATTGTCAAAAAATAAAATTCCGCTCATGAGAAGAAATTTTGGAATAATATTTCAAGATTTTAAACTAATACCCTCAAAAACCGTTTTTGAAAATGTTGCTCTTGTTCCGGAAGCTGCCGGTAAATTGGGGCGACTGGTGCAGAAAAAAGTGAGCAGTGTATTAAGAGCCGTCGGAATGGAAGACAAGCAGAATGCTTTCCCCCTGACCCTTTCCGGCGGTGAGCAGCAGCGCGTTGCAATTGCAAGAGCAGTGGCGGGCGATCCAAAGATAATTCTTGCCGACGAACCGACCGGAAGCCTTGATGCCGAATCTGCTGGCATGATAATGGAGCTTTTAAAAGGATTTCATACACGCGGATCCACAGTAATTATAGCAACCCACGACACAGAACTCATAAGAAAAACCGGCGGGAGAACTGTATATTTAAAACAGGGCCGCATGCAGCAACCGTCAACTTTACAATAAAATGATACCTCTTTATTTCAAGCAAGCATTTCTGGATATATTAAAAAACAGGCTGTTAAACGCCGCATCGGTTATTACAATTGCTTTTTCTGTAGTTATTACGAGTTCTTTTATTCTTTTTTTGCAAATACAAACGACATGTTAAACTTGTGGAAAAAAGGGATAAAAATAATGGTATATCTTTATCCTGAAGTTCCGGGTGAAATTATTCCTGAAATACAAAAGAAAATTTCAGTAATGTACGGGGTTCAGGATGCCAGGTTTATTTCAAAAGGAGAGGCTCTCGAGATACTGAAAGAACAAATGAAGAGGCAATCCTCCCTGCTTGAAAATCTGAAGGAAAATCCGCTTCCGGATGCATTTGAAATTCGCATGATTCCATCATCACGGCCCTGGGAAAAAATAGAAAGTCTTGCAGCCCAGATAGATGCGATACCCCAGGTTGAAGAGATCGAGTACGGACAAAAATGGCTTACAAAATTTTCCTACATTATCAAGATGTTCAAATTAACCGGTTACGCTCTCGGAATTCTTTTTTTTATAGCTTCGGTTTTTATTGTCGCCAATACCATCCGTCTTGTTCTTTATACAAGACGTGAGGAAATTGAAATTATGCGCCTTGTCGGAGCTTCCGATGGTTTTATTAAAGTTCCGTTTTATATTGAATGCGTAATCCAGGGCGCTATAGGCGGTATAATCGGGCTGACTATCCTTTATCTTGTTTTTGTATCCGTTTTATCAAACGTAGATCAGGGCGTAACATCCGGTTTTATTAATGTAAAGTTCTTTTCATCCGGCATTATGTCTCTAATTATGCTCTGCAGCATGTTTACAGGATGGCTTGGTTGTTTTCTGTCATTAAAGCAATTCTTAAAAACCGTATAATTCTGACCGTATGGTTTTTACTTCTTTTTGGAACCGGCGGATACAGCGGTTCTGATTCCACGGAAACAGGAACGGTGGTTTCCGGCAAACTCCATATGCGCAAAGGTCCCGACAGGAACCAACCCCATGTCAGGATTCTTGCTAAAGGCGAAAAGGTTGTTGTCATCAAGCAGATTGACGGATGGCTGAAAGTATCACATGAAGGCCATGTGGGTTATATACGAAATAAAAGCATGTATGTGCGGATTTCACATCCTGTTACAAAGTCCGCACCCGTAAAGAAAACAGTCTTAAAACCATCCAGGGATATCGACCGCCTGCAAAAAGAGGCAAAAAGAATCAGCAATAAAATCGAACAAAGCAAAGCTGCGATAGAAAACATCACCCAAAAAGAATATCTGGTTATAAACAGCCTGAATGAACAGGATATTACAATCAACAACATAAGAAAAAATATTTCTGTTTTAAGAAATGAACTGTCGGTGATAAACAGGCAGATTGAAAATATCAGCAATGAGTCAAAGGCAGTTACAGACGAAATAGAAGGTTTGGAGCGCTATGTCTCAAAACGGCTTGTTGCGCTTTATAAACTGAACTGGCTCGGCAGAATGCATCTTCTTGCATCTGTGGATTCCCCGGACGAATTTTTTCAGCGTAAAAAGTATCTTGAACGGATTTTAGATTACGACAAAAAAGCGATAGACAAACTCTTTGAGAACAGGAACCGCCTTGATCAATTGCAGGGCAATCTGAATGCGCGGCAGGCAAAGCAACAGTCCGGCGAACAGAATCTTGAAAAGCAGATTCAGAACATCGCTGCTGAAAGACAAAAGCGAACCAGGCTTCTTGAGGAGATCCGCAACAAAAAAGCCCTTGAAATTGCTGCGGTCAAATCGCTGGAACAGGCTGCAAGGACTCTCGATAATGTCATAAAATCTCTAACCGCGGAAACAGACAAAACGGAGCATCCTTATAATGCTTCTCTCAAGGGGCTCGAATCATTAAAAGGGTTGCTTAACCAGCCTGTCAGAGGTAAGATAACGTCACATTTCGGAACTTATACCGATCCGAAATATAATGTCGTCAATTTCAGAAGCGGGATCGATATTGAAGCAGAAAGAGGCGAACCGGTTAAATCGGTCGTAGCGGGGAAAATTATTTATTCGGGCTGGTTTAAAGGTTATGGTAACATGCTTATTATAGATCATGGTGAAAGTTATTACACTGTGTACGCCCATCTCGAAGAAAATTTTAAATCAAAAGGCGATTTAGTGGAAACAGAAGAAGTAATAGCCACAGCAGGCGATGCCGGTTCTTTATCCGGTCCCGGACTATATTTCGAAGTGCGGCATCATGGGAAACCCGTTGATCCGGTCGAATGGTTTAAGCCGTCGTAATAACCGTGCCATTTAAATGGTGAGAACGGCATAAGGAGCCGTAACGAAATAATCCGGAAAGCAACAGTTATTTCGTAACAGCTCCTAACCCCGATAAACGGGATAAGTAAGTTTACAAGATTATTTCCTGCCAAAAAATGCAGGAAATAATCTCTTACTTACTAAGAAGGGATAGAAGGAGAGAAAATGAAGCAGAAGAAAAACCGTCATATAAAACTTTGGATAACGGTGATAATTGCCGCAGCTTTTTTGACTGCAGGCGCCGGTTTTTACCGCGATCTTTCGGCAAGCGGTGAAGAAACTTATAAAGGTTTGAAAATATTCAGCGATGTAATTGAAATAATCGAAAACAATTACGTTGACCCGGTTGACACCAAAGATCTTATACAAAAAGCCATCCAGGGCATGGTTCATGGACTTGATCCGCATTCTTCGCTGCTTCCTCCCGAAGCCTTCGAAGATTTGCAAATCGATTCTGAAGGAGAATTTCCGGGTATCGGAATACACATAACACTCCAGAATAATTTTATTACGGTTATTTCGCCTATTGAAGGAACACCGGCTTTTAAAGCCGGGATAAAAGCAAAAGACAGAATAATCAGGATAGACGGAGTTACTCCTGAGGGATGCTGTAAGTAAAATGAGAGGTCCGAAGGGAACTGCCGTTGTTGTGACCATATCAAGGGAAGGAGAAACCGAACCTCTCGAATTTACTCTTGTGCGGGATATAATTCCTGTCGAAAGCATAAAATCCGTATTAATAAAACCCGGCTACGGCTATATATGGATAACAAACTTTACAGGAAACACAACGGATGATTTTATTAAAACTTTAGAAAAATTTGAATCGGGCGCCGTTCCTCTG
>CAYVMK010000022.1:0-12191 GCA_964452445.1 uncultured Desulfonema sp.
CTTGGATGTAATTCGATAAACCCGGCGCTACCAAAAACTTATCTGACGGAATTTACAGGATTTGACGGCTTTCATTTTTCCTCAGAAAATTTGCAACCTTGATAATTTCGATCCCTTTGAACTCTTTGAGCTTTAATAAATGAGAATCCCCACTGATGATGGTTTTGGCGCCGCCATCGATGGCAAGGTTGATGAAGAGATTGTCGGATACATCTTCTGATATGGGGGATTCATCTGAAGCGATATGAATTTGTTTACCGTCACGTTTTATATTTGAAACGATCTTTATGATTTCGTCGGGGGTAAGGTAAAATTTTTCTGAAAGAATTCGCACCAGCTCGGTTAATGATTCGTGGCAATAAAGAAGCTCATAAGGCGGATTGCTGACGATTTTTATTGCCTGCCGTGGTTTGCCGTTCCAAAGATAGCCGGAGATAAGCACATTGGTGTCGATGATGATGGGGATCTTCAACTGACTCCCCGGACATCGTGAACAATCTGTTCCACCTGTTTCATCGTCAAAGGTTTGATGCCCTTCTTTTTCACGATCCTGTCCATGGTCGGAAAAACGTCTTCGCCATCTTCCGTAGGGAAGACGATTACCTCCACTCTACTGCCCGGCGCAAATGGCAGTGATTTGAGAATCAGGCTTTTGTCTGATCCCACTTCTGCATATGTCTTGACGGCTCTCATATCGTGCTCCTTACAAATCACTATTTCTGTCAGCAAGTTAGAAATTATTTTCTGCGCTTTTTTACCCCTCAAGGGGGTACTGAAAAGAGTCCCGCTTATCGGGGTTAAGGGTAACCTGTCTTCGTTGAAAAGAATATGGAAAATAATTACACCTGTCAACTGAAATCAGGAGCGACCGGGAGACATCAATGCGCAGAAACCGAAAAACTACAACTAACTTGTACCAGACGCTAAAGACGCTGAGATTTTTGTCCGAATCGGGTGCGCCGGAAAATTACAGCTCCGCTCCTTGGATTACATCGGGGAACAATGATCCAAAAAAATAAATAATTATCTGCGGATATCGGCGAAAATCTGCGGCTAAATTTAAGAATGAATATTTTTATCCGCTTCCGAAGCATCCGGCAGAAGAGACGACTCGATCTGGGGAATCATGATTATGATCGCCGTCAAAAACCAGAAGGGCTCCATAATGCGTACAATGATGAAGGTATTAGCCCCGACGGCATGTGTAAGCATGGCAAAAAAGCCGGCCAGAAAGCCGGTGGAAACGCCCAGATAGAAAGGATCATCCGCATACCGGCGCCAGGCTTGGAAGGCGTTACTGTAAATGGCAACCAGCAGGGCTATGAAAAAAAATAATCCCAGAAGGCCGGTCTCCGCCAGTACACGGGGGTATTGTGCATCCAGGAAGTAATAGCCGGTGATGCCGTAACCGAGAATCGGATGCTTTATGAAATCCCTTGTCAGCACGTTTTTCCATGCCATCAGTCTAGCGGATGTGGAAGTATCAATTCGAACACCACCTACCGTCAACTGGCCCTGTTCCTTTGGTTGAGTGAATGTAAACAACGCTCTCTCCTTCACCACCGACGGCAACAGAAAAGCAGACAGGAGTATCAGGAATATTAAAGGTATTATAATGATAACTTTCCTTTTGCTGAACCAGATCAGGGCAAGAAGCATCGGGCCTAAAGCCACCCATGAACTCCGGGAATGAGTGGCGGCAAGGGTAATGAAAATAAAAAATATCAGCGCGCCAAAAAAATACTTCTGATTTTTTGTGCCATAGTTACTGAACAGAAGCCCCAGGACAATCGAAAGTATCAGCACCAGATAACCGCCAAGGGTATTAGGCTCGCCGGTTTCACCTTCAAATGGCGCCGAAATACGGGCGCCGGAGGGAATCTGATAAATGGAGATAGCGCAGACAATCAGGCAGACGACCAGCATCGTCCAAACCAGGCGTTCCATCTGCTTTTTTTCTTTCAGGTAATTCACAGCCATGAAATAGACTATATAATATTCAAAGTATTTGAGGACGAAGAAAAAACCCGCCGTCCCCCTTACGCGCCCCATCATGTATCCGAAAAGGGTGGCAACAAGACAGGCAATGAAATAGGCTGCGATATATCGATTCAGAGGCGTCTTGAGAAAGAGCCCCCTCTCCTTATTGATGGCCGTGCTCAGGAACCAGCTGAAGCCTATGATAAGCAGGAGGAAATCGTCCAGTCTCAGCGTCAGGCCCCGGCCGCGCACACCTTCCCCGGCTGCTCCCCCGACACCGAATTGCGGCCCCAGAAGCATGGCACATATTAGGATATAGAGGCCGAGCTCCGGATTCATGAAACAGATCAACGCAATAATGATAGCTCCGACGGCCGCGAAAGCGATGCCGACCGAGACCTTGGTGAGAAACATCCCCCCAACAAGCGTTATCACGATAACCACTATAAAAGGGAGAATGATCCTGATATCCGGTTCGGCTTTATTAAGCATTATGGCCTGGGTTGATTATTCCTCAGGTTTCAAGTCTGAAGGCTGAAGGCTATTAGCCACTGTCTACAGCCTAAACACCTTCAGCCTATCCGCCTGAGAATTACATAGTTTTATGTTAAGATGAACATGAAATATCTTTTTCCATTAAACATTCGAAGTTGGGTGTTCGGTGTTCGCTGTTATTTTTTCCCCGTATCATCTGGTGGATGCCCTATATCAACCGGTTGGTATGAATTGTCCTTGTAACCGAAATAGCGCTCAATGAAATCAATTACACCGCCTCTTATACCAAGCACAGCGGCCATGACGGCCACCACGATAGATATTATTACGAACCACTTAAGAGGCGTCCCGGACTTTCTCTTTTTTTTACTTTTTTTTAAAAAACCCATTGAGATTCAGCCACAAAGTCACAAAGACACTAAAATTATAAAAGGTTCTTCTCCCAAATAATTGGGAGAAAGGGGTCCCGCCATAAAAATTGGCGGGCTTTCAGCAGGGTTCAAGGACTCAATCCGCCAAACTGTGTGGCGGAAAGTATCTGTTTTATAATGATTTAATCTTATTATTTCATCTTCGGCTTTCAACATCCTCTCAACATCTCCGATATTTCTATGAAGTTCTGACAAGCTTTCTTTTCACTCGAATCCTCGAACCCTTGAATCCTCAAATCCTTTTGAGATCATCAGTTAAATTATAGATGATCCTAAAGTTCTTACTTTTTACCGTAACCCCTTGCGATAATTTCAGCGTCCTTATAGATCATCCAGCCGGGATAAACGGCAGCCATGTTTTTTTCCCGGATATACTGCCTGGCTTCGTTCTCGGAAGCAAACGGGCCGATAAAGATCCGGTACCAAATCCCTTTTTCATTAAGATCGACTTTTGTTATGTAGGCTTCATGTCCCTGCGCTTTTAATGCAGTCACATCATCTTCGGCTATATTGAAATCCTGCGTGTAACTCACCTTGATGCCGTAAGGCCGGTTTGGCGGAACCGGTACGGCAGGCTGTTCGCTCTTACCGGCAGCATCATTTATTGAAGTTGCCGATGCGCCCTGCTGTGGCAACGATTCTTTTTCTGAAGTTGCCGGTGCGCCCTGCGGGGGCAACGATGCGTCAGAACCAGAACTCAGCTTAACGGCGGCCTCCGGCGGCACAGGCGCAGGAGGAGTTTGAACCTTCATCCTGACAAGATTGCCGGGCTTGACCGGAGACTTGACGGGCCTGTTCATCACCCCGGAGAAATAAAGGCCGGCAATCAGCAAGGCAATCGCCAGGATCAGCATTATGATTTTCAAAACACCGGGCTTGATATCGATACCTGGTTTCCGCTTTTCTTTTTCTTTCATGAAATTTTTCAGTTTCTCGGGAAAATTCTTTGCGTATTTTTCTATCTGTTCGGGTAAGGAGCTGATCCTTTCTCCAAGGGGAACTTTTCTCTTGTGTTCACTTCCGTAATAATAATAATATTTATCATGATATTCGAAATCCGGGCTGATTTCCGCTTTAAGGCCGTTTAAGACGACACCGATGAGTCTCGCCTTGACGTTATCGACCTGGGCCTTGGCCCGCTTCAGGGCGCCACGGGCGATCGTGCCGACCTTGTAAACGATGATGACTCCGTCGGCCTTTGTCCCCCAGATCGCCGCATCGGTGGCCGCCAGAATGGGCGGGGCATCGATGATCACGAAATCGTATTCTTCATGCGATTCTTTAATAAAATCCGCGTTGACGCGGGTGCTTATCAGTTCGGCCGGGTTGGGGGCGATCGTTCCGCAGGTCATGATGTAGAGATTATCGAGGCCGGGAGTGACCATGATCTCCTCCATGGTCATCTTGCCCATTATGATGTCGGTGATGGAACGCACAACGCTTCGCCACTCATAATTGCCAAGGATTACGTCTGTCAGCCCCGGAACGGACGGAATACCGAATATCTTGGATATCACCGGCCGGCGAAAGTCCCCGTCAACGAGAAGGACTTTTTTACCCATCTGGGCCATGGCAATGGCCAGATTGACGGCGACGGTGGTCTTCCCTTCCTGGGGCGCGGTACTGGTGAAGACGATCGTCTTGATGTCTTTTTCCAGTTTTACGAAATTGATATTAGTGCGCAAAGCCCTGTAACCTTCCGACGGAGTGGTTTTAGGAGCAAAGTGGGAAATAAGTTGGGCGATTCGCATCAACTTGTCTTCATCAATACCGCCTGAATACTTATCCTGCAGAGTTACTTTCAACTCATCAAAGTCAACATGGGGAATGATGCCGAGGACATGGGCTTCGAGGAATTGCTCCACGTCCTCAGCGGCGCCCATGGATGTATCGAAAGTTTCGATAAGGAAAGCAAAAACAACGCCAAGAATGATTCCGATGATAAAACCCAGGCTCGTCGTAGCTCCGGTCTTCGGCGGGTTGATGGGAGAGGAGGGTTCAAGCGCCGGCTTGACAATCTGAACTTCCTCGATTTTCTCCGCATTCTGAATGAGAGATTCCTGATACTGCTTTTCCAGCATGATATAGATTTCCCGGTTGACACCTACTTCTCTTTCAAGGCGGGCCAGCTCCAGGCCTTGCGTCGGGAGAGCTTTGAGCTTATCGTCCAGCTCTTTAAGCTGATTTTCTGTCAGACTTATGGCCTGAGAGAGGCTCTGTTGCTGATCATTCAAGTGAGCCTTCATGCTGGTGATTATTTCGTGGATCTGCTTCCTGATCTCGATTGCCTGGGGAAAGTTCTCAGTATAGGTTATAAGTATGATATCCCGGTCCAGCATAAGCTGCACGAGACGGTCGTTGAGGTTTTTGTAAGGGGCCGAAGCCTCTTCGAAATAAAAAATCGTCTTGGATGACAGGGGGCTTTTCTCAGCCCGGGATAGAGCCTTCAAGATTTCATTGATCTTGCTGTATGTTGCGAGATCCCGAAGTTTTTTCGTCTGCAAGTCTGAAAACTGAGCGACAAGGCCTGATGATTGGGAATCTAAAGAAATCATGCGATTGGCTTCTCTAAAGTCCTTTACCGCGTCTTCCGATTTCTGCAGCTTATCTTTTGTGACAACAACCTGGCTCTCTATAAATTTCTTGGCTTCAATGATGCGCCTGTTCAGATTCAGCGCGTGCTGTTCCTTGTATATCTGGGCCACGGTATTGGCGAGAAGCTGAGCCTCTTTCGGATCAACGGAAGAAGCCGTTATGTTGATAATATCGCTGTTACCTTCCTGTTCTGTTCCCACCTTCCCCTTCAGATTGAGAATCGTTGACAGGTACCCGGGATTACGACGCACATCATCGGAGGAGATCCCGGATGGGATCAAACCCATATTTTTAGCCACCAGTTCCATGATAAAGTAACTCTTGATCATGGCCGTCTGGGTTTCCATGTAGTTCGTGGTGGAATATGAAACAGTCTGAAGAAAGATCCCCGTAGCAGAATCCGATTTTTCAACCTTGACACTGGCGCTGGTTTTGTAGATCGGTGTCGGGCGCCCCAGGAGAGAAAAGATAAAGCTGAAGAGGGTCATCATGAATATCGTAAAGATTATGATAACTTTGCGCCTGCGGATCGTTCGCCAGTAATCGCGCAGGTTCAGGTCATAGGCCACCGGCATAGAGAAAATCTCCCTAAGTACTTAGTTTACCATCTCAATTTACTCTGATCCTTCAAGAAATTTGTACGGAAATCGCTCGGGCGGTTGTAAATGAAATCGAGCATGGGAGAAATATTGGCTATAAATTCATTGATATCCCCAATTACGCTTCTCGGCACGTAGATAACATCCCCGTCCTTCAGTTTGATGTTTTGAGCCAGATCACCCTGCAAAAGTATCTGGTCAAGATTGACTGATAAAATAATCGGCTTACCCTGCCTTTCTTCATATTCTCTTATAATCTTGATATCGGTTTTTACGGCCACCGGGGAAGTCCCGCCTGAAAGGGCAATAGCTGTAAGCAGGTCCTGGGAATCTTTAAGCTTAAGAATTCCCTGAGACCCAACCTGTCCGAAGACATAAACGCGTTGAGAGAAGGTTGACATCTCCGGAACAGTAACAATATCACCATTATCGAGAATGATATTGTCGCTCACATCGCCCTGGAACATTGCATTATAAAGGTTCAGGGAATATCTTTTCCCCTGACGGACGAGTTCTACCTGGCGCAGATCGGCATTCCCCCCCGCCTCCTTGCCGGATATTGCGCCGCCGGCAGCAACGATGAGGTCGAGAATCCTGGTCTTGCCGAGCAGTGGATATTTCCCGGGACCGGAGGTACCCTGCTGAAGTACGTTAATCTGGCCGAATAGAAGAACGCTTTTGCTCTTGTATTCTTTTATAACAATCTCAAGCCTTGGCACCCTTATATATTTTTTTAATGCCTCCGTCACAATTTCATTTACCTCACCGGCAGTATGGCCACTCACTTGAATGTTATCAATAAAAGAGTAAGATATCTTTCCGTCCGGTCTGACCAGGGCATCATATGTATTAATCCTGGACCCTTCCCTGAGATTAATAGTCAGGATATCACCGGGACCTATGATGTATTCGGGAACGCCACGTCTTTCAGTAAAAACACTGTTTTCTTTAACCTGGCTCGCCCTTGTGATTCCTTCTTTCATCTCATTTTTCTGCTTCGCTTCTGATTCTTGAACTGCCATTGCAGACCTGAATTCCTTCACAGGTATCCCTCTTGCCTCATAGGCACAGGACGAAAGCAATATGGCTGAAATAACTATAAAAAGAGCCGGCATTATATTTATTCTCCTGCCAACCATCTCAACTTCCCCTTTAAAATTTCCCCCTGAGACTTTTCCATTAAGTTTCTTCGTAAAAAAGATATTTCTTTACCACGAAGGGCACGAAGATCACGAAGGAAACAAAATATATAATCTTTTCGGCTTCATCTGCTTCTCCGCCTCAGGCGGATTCTTGGTTTTAAAAAAACACCCTGCTATTGTGACTTTTTACGAAACCCTCAAACTTTTGTCTCTCTGTAAAATCCATTTACTTGTTTATTAAATCAAAAAACCGGTGAAAAAGCAATATTTATCTTGAATATGAACAGATTATAATATATTATCAAACAGTGACAAGATGTCATTGGCGGGTGCGGGCGCAAGAGATTTTATATGGGAATTTCCTTTTGGGACGCAGATGAACGCAGATTGCCGGGATTTTCAATATAAAGAACTGACTGAAAAGATTATTAAAATCTTCTATAGCGTTTATAATAAACTTGGTTATGGTTTTCTTGAAAAGGTGTATGGGAATGCAATGATGATAGAGTTTAGAAGAGCCGGTATTCCTGCGGTTTCTCAATCTCCAATAAAGGTATTTTATGAAGGTGAATTAATAGGCGAATACTATGCCGATATACTGATTGATAACAAGGTAATTGTTGAGATTAAAGCAGCAAAACGACTGGTAGAAGAAAATGAAGCACAGTTATGAACTTAAACGTAAGGCATTTGATAATTTAAGAAAATAGTTTATCTGCGGGTATCGGCGAAAATCTGCGTCCCAATTTAAAATTCTTCGGTAATGCCATGGTAAAATATTCCGATATTATAAGAAATGACGTTAAAGACAGGCAAGAAGCGGAAAAGGCGGGTAACTCATTGCGTTTCAGCGCTTTAAAGGAATTCAGTACATCTTTGAATTCAGACACTCTGCCTGCACAAAAAGACACTGAAAACATTGAACAGCTTTACTCAACCATCGTAGGTTATCTCGGGGAAGTCCGTAAGCGGGTCGATAATAATGAGCGTTTTGACATCAAGCAGGCCGTTGATACTGTGAATCATATCATAAACACGCCTGATCTGATTGAAAAATTCTATCAATCAACGACTCTCTCGTCCGACAATCGTAATAATGAAGACTACCTGATTACGCATCTGATCAACGTCATGATATATTCCCTAAAAATCGGAGCAGGCCTGAAATATCCCGTGGAAGAACTTCTTGAACTTGGACTCTCGACGCTCCTCCACGACATTGGATATTTTAAGATACCTGAAAAGATAACAAGGAGAAACGGTAAGCTGACGGAAACCGAGTTGAATACTGTAAAAAAACATACGGAAATCGGGAAAAATATTCTGTCTCAGTTCCATGCTGAACATCCGATGCTGTCCCGTGTCGCTTATGAACATCATGAGAGAACAAACGGGAGCGGTTATCCCGCGGGGTTAGAGGAAAATGCGATATGCGAATATGCAACAATAACAGGCCTGGCTGACACCTTTGATGCAATGATCCACAACCGTCCTCACAGAAAAGCGCTTGCACAGTATTTTTCAGTCAAAGAATTGGTTTCATCAAAGAATTCACTTTTTCCTTCCAGGTTCATAAAGATCTTTCTCGATGAAATGGGTATTTTCCCTGTCGGAAGCTATGTCAGGCTCAACAATATGGAAACAGGCAGAGTAATTTCAAACAGCAAGATTCATCCCCTGAGACCGACTGTCAAAATGATACTTAACTCCCGCGGCGAAAAGTTGCCTGAAGAACCCATCATCAAACTGGAGGGACATCCCGTTTTATATGTCACAGCCGGAGTCAGCAAAGAGGATCTCTCCAAAGAACAATAACATATAATTGACATGAAAATGATTATAGAGGAGGAAGACCGCCACTCAATACTCCCCTGAACAACGTCAAAAGATCGGTCAGAACCTGAAAAGATACGAGGATGGCTCTTTTCAGGAACGTACCGAAGCGATAAGATGTATCCGGAAAAATCTGATTCATTACCTCACGCCGGGGGAAAATATTTTCTCTTATAAATCGTATTTTTTTTCCCGTTCCCCGAATCTGAAACATCCATAAAAGATCCATCGCCGTTCCGAGGTGCACATGCATTAACCGCAGCCGCAGGATATATCTCTCGGCTGGCGAGAGTTCCTCTTTCCCGAGGGCTGCCAGCGCTTCATCGGACACATTAATTCCAATAAGACGCTTCGTCAGCAGCAAGGTATAAAGCAAAAGCCTGTCGGCGCGGATGCGCCGCGAATATGCTATCAGGTCTTGCCAGTCCAACATGGATTGATATGTCTTTATGATTTCAGCAATATCGACGAACCAGATGAGCCGGTCATACCGGTGCTTCAGCAAATGAAACGAAAGGGCAATCAAATTGATGTTGAGAGATAGCCTATATAATGAGCTGCTTCCATTGATTGGAATCGAGCTGCTCCACGCATCTTCCGGGCGAATATCCAGAATTGCCTGACGGCTCCGTATCCTGTGTGAAGAAAGTAAATCCGAATGAATGTCGATCGAAAGGATTCCTTTCGCGAAAGAATCCGGATACAGCCGATTCTGAGCAAAACCCATCGCCGCCAAAACGTTTTTCAATTCGTTCAGATGCTCCTCCCGAACCATCAAATCAATATCTTCCATCGGACGTAATGCAACATCCCGATAAACTGTCTTCAGAAGCGCGGCCCCCTTCAGGACGATAACCTGTATATTCCGTTTTTCAAGACCTTTTCCAAGCTCGGTCATTTCCCGTAAAAGATGCAGATTAATAAGAGAAGTTTCCGCGTATATCCGGGCGAGATATTTTTTCGTGCTTTCCGGAATTGCTTCAAGCATATTCACGTTCCGGCAGTGGTAATAAAAAAGCGGGGCAAGACCTTCATCGAAAGCCCTTTGCGTTACAACAGACCAATCCAGGCCTTCCCGAATGTTTTCCGCAAGCCATGCCGAATCGGCGGGATCTAAATCCTGCCGTGCTATCACCTGGAAAAGCTTGTTTTCACTTTCACTTTTTATCATGCTGCCCGGCAATTGCGGAACCGCTCTCAGCCGATACGTGAATGATAAAGCTCCGAATCTATGATTTCTATGACATAGCCGTGACCAATGATAGCAACGGCCGGCGTGTGAATCCCGGCAAATTTACTCACTCTCTCAGGAAAATAGAGATTGCCTTCCCCGTCGATTTCTGAACGCTCCCGGAGAACCGGCGGATCATCCTTAACTGCCGCATCGAATAGTTCTTTCAGTATTTCCCATTCCGGGCTGTTCTCCGAAATGAGGAGGGCGCAAGAATTCCTTTCAGGAACAACAAGAACAAAACGCTCCTGCGCCAGCAATCGGGAAAAAACATCGGGCATCATAACCCGTTCATTCGTCAGGGTTCCGGAGTAAACACCGGTAAAAGGATAGGGGCCTTTTCCGGCATGATGCGTCGGCGGAATTTTTTCGCCCGCAAAGCACGACATATTTTCAGAAAAACCATATAGAGAACATATCGTCAAAAGGGCTTTCTTTAAAAAATCCCTTCTCTCCATATTCTTTTCACTCCCCTCCGTATAATCCGATAATGAAGCGCAAGTTTTATTATTCCCTTAGAAGCCGTTACGAAATAACAATTACATTTTTGAGAATTTCGTTACGGCTCCTTATGCCGGTCACAAAATTTCAATGTTGCAGTTATTTTATTACAACGGCTTAAACGAAACGCCCGCCTTATGAAGCGTTTCGCATATTCTTTAAGCGCCGAAACAGACCAGGAGCGCAATTCTTCCAACCTGTTCAAAGGCTCATACCGGCTGTTTCGGACAAACCCTATGGCTTTCCCCATGATGGCCTCTATCCTCGTCAATTCCAAAGACAGAGCATAGCCATCACCTCTCAGGTACAGAATATCCCCTTCCCCCTTTTTAACGAGCCTGTGGATGAGATATTCGCCCTTTTCTTCCTGATGATACACAAGAATATTTCCCTTGCGAAGTAATTCCGGCGCTGTCTCTCTCACAACCACAAGATCATTATCCCTCAAAACGGGATACATGGAATTACCCGTCACTTTGAACAATTTCATCAAGAATCCCCCTGAAAAGGGTATGATCATTAAACAGTCCTGATCCCCAGAATATCTCATACGCCGGATAATGACAAATCATTTCTAAAAACCGCTTCTGCAGCATCTGTTCCGACCGATTATACGACCACAGAAACTGCGGCACAAGCCTTCTCAGCAGGTCGATCTTTTTCTTTATTTTCTTCAAAGATATGGAGCCATTGTTAACCTTAGGCAGGATCAGGAATTTTAGAATAGCCGGCTTATACCGTTCCCGTTCCGGTGTAATTGCCCCGTTTTTCAGATAGATTGTAGAATAAAAAGGAAGCATTTCAACCCCGTTCCGAGTTTCTCTGAAAAGGGTTATATCATCGCTCAAAAGGTCAAGTCCGTTTTTCATGGCCATGTGACTGAATGTCGATTTGCCACAATCGGAATGCCCTACCGTGAGGTGGCCTCCATGGAAATGAAACCCTCCCGAATGCATGGCCCATATCCCTTTTCGCGCAAGATGCGGGAACAGAAGACCGCCGATCTCCTGTGGAGTTTCTTTCTTCCTGAAGTCAAGAGTGGTCTCTGCTTCTTCTGTTTCGTCTTTCAGGAACAAAGAAAGCAGTCGGGCGATGTCTTTCTTCTCTTCCGGACAGAAACAGTTAATACGTGCCCGAAAGCCGTAAATATTTACGTTAAGTATCGAGCCCATGGAGAATCCGGATATTCCTTAAGCCAGTCAAGTTTCCCGAACTGAAAAAAACACCAGTTACACAGGGAAAGGGGCGCTTTTTTAATAAGATCCTTTCTTTCAAATCGCCATTTCAAGACATCCGGCATTAAATTCAGATGTCGCACGATCAGATCCGTCAATGGAAATTCCTTGATGCTGCCGAGGCATTCTTTCCCTTTGTAACTATCCTC
>CAYVMK010000023.1:0-11999 GCA_964452445.1 uncultured Desulfonema sp.
GGGAAATAGAAACTCCCTGGGGCACAAGTAATTTTTTAAACGCACCCTTTCTTTTTGAAGATATTGCTAAGGGTAAGGCTATGATAATTATCAATCTTGGTGAAATAAAAGAAAAAATCGATTCAAAAATAGAGGCAGCGGGGTAATTTTTTTTGTTTTTTTAAATACATGAAAATGTAATTAACTAATTACTAAATAAAATAAAAAGGAGCATGCGGTATGGATATAAACCTTAAATTGAAGGCTAAAATTATTGAAAAGTATAGAACACAAGGCCGTTTCGCGGTTGTGTGTGGGAAAAAAGACAACTGGATCTCAAGACTGGTTCAGGGAATACAGCTCCCTACGGAGAGGGAAAAGGAGCAAATCAGAGAGAAGTTACAAATTAGCTCTGAGGATATAAACGATTATTTTCAGGTCGGGCAGACCGACTTTAACCGATGATGTAAATTTGAATTATGAAAGAATATTATTCCTCGATAGAGCTTTCTGAAATACTTGGTATTTCAGTGCGAGCAGTAACAAAACGCGCCAATAATGAAACTTGGAAAAACAAGGTTTCGCCTGGGCGCGGCAAAAACGGGGAAAGCCGTTTATATAACTCTCAGAGCTTTTCGCTGGAAGTTCGGAGAGAAATAATTTCTAAGAAGCTCGGATGTAGTTCCGACTTCATTTCTTTTGAGAATGTTGATTTTTCTCATGCTGAAGCCTGTTTAAAAAAATGGAATAGAGGAAGCGATTCTAACCGGCAAGTAGCCCAGGCGCGAGATTATATCTTAAAGAAGTTGTCACAATTTGTTGAGGAAAAAAAGCTTAGCCAGGGTAAAGGTGAAGAGCGGTTTGCTTCATTTTATAATGCCGGATTGATTAAAGACATTGCTCCCTGGGTTCTTGAAAAAATATCAACCATTTCAGGGCCGACGTTACGGCGGTTCCGGCGCGCAAAAGAAAAAAATGGACTCCCCGGGCTCCTGGGAGAATATGGCGCTCGAAAAGGGCAACAAAAGGCTGTCAGTTCCGAGCAGTCCGCCTTTATTATCTCCCATATCAAAGCAAAGCCTCATATCCGATCAGAGCATGTTTTCAAGATGGTATGCAAAACCTTTGAAACGCATCCCAGCAGGCGCACAATTTACCGTTTTATCGATAATTGGAAACAGAAAAACTCGGAGCTTTTTGCATTAATTGAAGATCCGCGCCGCTGGAAAAATAAGCACATGGCCGCTTTTGGAAATGCAGGCGCGGACGTGCCTCACTTTGGACATACATGGGAAATAGATTCGAGCCCAGCGGACATTATCAAAGACGGGAAACGCTATGCGGTAATTCTCTCGGTTGATGTTTATTCACGACGAGGGATTTGGCTTATCGCTCCAACAAGTAAGAGCATCGCCATAGCAGCCTGCATGCGAAAAGCAATGATAATCTGGGGCATTCCTTCGAGAATTCGAATGGATAATGGCAAAGACTATTCTTCGGCTCATGTGCAGGCGATTACCAGCGTCCTTAAAATCGACACACCGGAACTGCCAAAATATTCCCCGGAAAAAAAGCCTTTTGTCGAGCGGTTATTTGGCACCTTTGCGAGAGGGTTAGAAGAGCTATCGCCGGGGTTTTGTGGGCATTCTGTCCCAGAACGCCAGGCAATAAGAGAGCGGACTGTCTGGGCGGAAAAAATCATGAAAAAAGGCGGTACCGTAGAAGTATCGCTGACACCGGAAGAGTTTCAAACTTTAACGGATCGATGGAATGAGATATACGAACAAACGCCGCATGCCGGGCTTGGCGGCAAAACGCCACTTGAAGTTGCACGAAACAGCACTCTTCAGCCTGAGAAGATCCGGGATCTAAGAATTTTAGACATTCTACTGGCACCCGTTGGCCGCCGAACGGTTCAGAAAAAAGGGATCTCCATCGACGGAGAATTTTTCATTTCACCGGAACTTATTGAATATATCGGTGTCAAGGTCGAAATCCGGCGCGATCTAAGCAATGCCGGGCTTTTGTACGTGTTCGATTCGTTCAGCGGAAAGTATTTGTGCCAGGCGAAAAATGAACCGTTGGAAGGCCAACGACTGGAAGATTATCAGCAGGCCAAAAAAGAACATCTCAAAAACCTCAAGGGGCGCGTGAGAGCCCTGGAATCGCTGGGGCTGTCAAATCGTACACCTATTCAAATACTTCTTGAGGGCGGAGCCGAACATAACGAATCAAAAGTGATCCCTTTCCAGGGCAACTTTGAAAATGAGGCTGTGAAAGAGGCCCAAAAAGCTGTTGAAGATGTGTCTACCGAGCGGATCGATGAAGTACAACAAATATCTAAAAAAGCAGTAAATTACTGTCATGACAGTCTTATAGATAATTCATGGCTAACGGCGGAAGATATACAGCGTGATTCGGAAGAATTAAAGCGTAGAGTCAATCGGAGGTTTGTATGAGAAATATTTTTGTTGAAACTCAAAATGTAAAGCGCTTCGCGGCAATGATTAACACCTTGATGACGCGAAGCATCGGAATTGAGCGCTTCGGCCTTGTGTATGGAGATCCCGGCCTGGGGAAATCTGAAGCTGGAATGTGGTTAATCAACCATCTCTCCATCGATGCTGTCTTTATTCGCGTCGTGAAAATCATGTCCACAAGGTGGCTTTTGGAAGAGCTTGTTTGTGCGCTGGGGCTTGATCCAGCATTTCGGGCAAAGGATCTTTTCGACCAGGCCAAAGAAGCCCTCACAAGCACAGACCGGCTGGTTATTTTTGATGAAATTGATTACCTCACTCACGATTCAAAAGTCATTGAAACAATCCGAGATCTTGGCGATTTAACTAATGCGCCTTTTGTTTTTGTTGGGATGCATCAAGCTGATAAAAAACTGAGACGCTATCGGCATTTGTGGAGAAGGTTCTCACAGGTGATCCATTTTGAACCGCTAGGCCGTGAAGATGTTTCCGCTGTTTTAAAACAGGTTTGCGAGGTTAAAATTGACGAATCAGTCATCGATTCAGTGTTTGAAACTCCGAGTTTAACTTTATCGCTGATTTATCGCTGGGCGCAGAAAATAGAAGGAATCGCCCGCTCACGAGGGCTTGGCAAGGTATCAGCAGACGATCTTTTTAACCGGAATCAAGAAAATCATGGATCAAAAACCAACCAACATCCTATTAGACTTTCTGCATAAACGCAGGGTTTTTAATTTAAGCGATGTTGCAGCATCCAGCGGCATCGAGCGGAAAAAACTTCTGCGGGTATTGGAAAAGTTTACAAAGGAAGGCTTTTTGCAAAAAGTTGGAGAGGGAAAGGTCCGGCCCGCATATGGAGAGAACGGGCGATATCGCCGGAATCCGCGCTATAAAGTAATCAGGGATATTACTGCCAGGCAAAAAAAACAGCGTCCCATATGTGACCGGGATAAGATGTGGCGGACCATACGATTTTTAAGAAAATTTAAAAGAAGCGATTTGATCAGGTTGACCGGAGTAAGCGAGGATAACGTTTCTTTTTACACGAGAAAACTAACGGCTCAAGGGGTGTTGAAAGTGCTGGGGCGTAGCGGCAAAGAAAAGGTTTTTTTTCTGCTTAACGATCCAGGCCCGAAAAAGCCGATCATAGAGGGCGAGTAATAAGGCATGATGCCTAAACAAGAAATAAAGCGTGAAACGCAGCCAGAGAGCGTGCGGAAGCGCGATCTGGCAAAGATTCATATCGCCAAAAAAGAACTTGGGTTTGATGATGAAACCTACCGGGATATTCTTGAACAAATCGCCGGAGTCCGCAGTTCCGCGCTTCTTGATGAAGAGGGCAGAATATCGGTGATCAAACGGTTTAAAGAGCTTGGCTTTAAGCCGACCTCTAAAAATGAAAGTGGTTACAGATCTTTTCATAAATCTGCCCGAAAATCCGGAATGCATATGCCTACTTCAGCGGATCGAGCGCCGCTGCTTTCCAAAATAGGAGCTATTCTTGCCGATCAGAAGATCTCCTGGGCATATGCAGACGGTATGGCTAAAAAAATGTTTGGAGTTGACCGGGTGCGCTGGCTTTATCCGGATCAACTGAGCAAGGTCGCTGTGGCCTTAATTTATCATCAGAAACGGAGAAAGGGAGGAGATGAAACAATGGGAACGCAAAAAGTTATGAAATTGCTGGATCGATCCACGGGATTAATGGAATGCAGGGTTTGCGGCAGCAGACATAATGCCAACATCAAACCAGACAGTGGCGGGAAATATTTTCGTGGTTCCTGGCAATGTGTAAACGGGTGCAAACTGTCTGATACTAAGCCCAAAAGAGTTAAATCACAAGATTAGCAAGGTCGCTGTAGCCTTGATTTATCATCAAAAACGTAAAAAGGGAGGAGAAAAATGGGAGAAAAAGACGAACAAAAACATAGACCTTATACCAGCGGAAACGCCGTTGACGATCTGACGGACTGGGCCGGAAAAATAAAGGCACTGGGCGAGGTATGGTCAGCGCTTTCATGGCATGAAAATGAAAGCCGCGAGGGTGGCGGCGGATCGCAGGCGCTTGAGTGGTGTGGAGAAAAACTAGGCGAAATCATCATGGATTATGCTGAATTAATCGAAGTAACAATACACGAAAACAGCAAGTCCTTTGTTGATCTTGATGGAAGTGTTGTGTTTCCTTTGGCCCATCACCAGGACGGTTTAAGGATACTGTACGAGGGCGCTTTCAACGAAGAGGGAACAAAAGACCAAATAGAGCAACATATTAAAGAGCTTGACGCTTTCTCTGAGAATGCATCTATTCCGGCAATGAGGCTAAGAAACCAATTTGAGGATTTAAAAAAGAAAGTCCTGAATAGACAGAAAAAAGCCCACACCGCATAAGGCTAACGGTAGAGGTGTTTTATGGAGGTTTATTATGGCAAAATATCGAATGGTAGTGGCCCGCGTTGGATCGGAGCATTTGAATAAGGATGTTGATATAGATGATTCTCATGTGCTCCTTGACGAACAACAGCAGCATATTAATCGCCTTTTAGGGATCGGTGATGAGGTGTTTTTGCATGCCTGCAAGAGCAAGGCTGTGGCAGATCCGTCTATTAATGGGATACAGCGCAAGGTAAACGAGTTGATGGGAATAGATGAAGCAACATTCAGGAAGTACAATAAATAATATCTAAAGGGGGAAGAATATGAGCGACATAATAAACGGAAGCGAGATAGCGTCAAGGGTTCTGAACTCGACGGGCGGAGCATATGCAAAACGGCTGTTCAAACTTGATACCGTCTCTTTTGCATGGCTTGACAGTTTTCTGAAAGACAGGGCCATAAGAAACAAGATTAAAGCCCTTCAGGAGGAAATCAGAAAAACCATGTTATCGCCGGTTAATAAAGATGAGCTGCTAAAAATGTTTGAAGCCGCTCTTGCCTCCATTAAAAATGACCGATTGGCATGGTTTATGAACATGTTGAAATCCTCCCAGGACAGGCAGGGAGCAATGGTCAGCAGCAACACATTAATTGCAAGACAATACATTCCGCCTGCTGATTTAACCAAAAAAGACATTGACGCGATATTCTCCATGTTGCCTGAAGGTGTCAAACAAGCAGATATTGATTCAAGGGTGGAAAGCATAAGGGGAGAAATAAGGCAATTGGAGAAGGTCATAGCAGAAGAGCTAAGCCCGCCTGGGCGGTGGGTGTACCGTGATGATGGGAAGCCGCTCCCTTATCCGCAAGGTTGCCGGTGGACTCAATATGTTACGGCCTGGGAAAAGATTGCTCCGCGATATGACGGCCCGGTAAGTGTGGAGGGGTCAGCTATTGAATCAGAAAGCGAAATGACGGCCTATGCTGCTTTGGGTTTGGGTAAAATAGCAAAGACCCACCCCTTACGAAGGCCCGGCAACTAATGAAAGTAAAGAGTTTGGCGGGGGTTTATGTTGGGGCTCGGAGAGTGCCCGGTGCTTGTCGCCCGCCAGCGGGATTTTCACCCGCCTCCAAACGGTGAGTGCCTTACTCTCCCTTCCGGGGAGGGGTAGTTGCAGACCCCTCCCCTTTATAAAAAACCGGTTTGTGATAAATGTCGGTAAATGGTATTCCCCCATATAAATGTGGAAAATGTGGACTGCAAACGCTTTACAGAGATGATGACAGGCTGAATGATATAAAATATATTGCCTGTTTTACCTGTGGCAATCGTTATCCACCCGGCCCGGAACCGGTAAGACTTGAAAAAAGCGGATTAAAAGAGAGTGTTATCATAGCAGACACAAAGGATGAAGGCATGGAAAATACACAACGGATCGATACAAAAGCGGGAAATAACCCGCTGTGTAGGCAATGCGGCTTGAAGCCTACCATATCAGCCGGGAATCCATATTGCGCCTCTTGCATGGCAAAGCGATCTCATAAAAAAAAGAAACTCTCTGAGAGCGCGTTTAAGGCCGGTAAAAGAGAAGAGGCGACTGGTAACCAGGCCAAATCCCCGAACACTCCTGAAGAACAAAAAGAAGCCATTACTATTGAATTTAAAAGCCATGTCCAAGTCTTAAAAGAGGTTGAAAAACTGGCTGAAAGGGAAATGCGGCCTTTGGATTGCCAGATTTTATATATGTTAAAAAGATACATTGAAGCCGAGGTGCAATAATGTCTAGGATGAAACCGAAAGCAGAAGAGGTTCAAAGGGTTTTAAAAGCTCTTCCTAAGGCTGAAATCAAGCAGATCCGAAAAGAAAACCCATTCCGGAATGAGCGTAATGCTGTTGTTAGAAAACTGTGTGACTTAGGCGTCAAGATGGTAATTATCGCAGAGATAAGCGGCCTTAGTGACAATACGATAACCAAAATAAGAAGGCGAGAGTATACGATTTTGGATTGATATTTTTTAAAAGCAATCCTCATGTTACCTTAGAGATATTTAATCAAAGGTAATATGGGAATTGATTTTAAAACGTTACAAATATCCTGTCAAATCATTGCACTGGTTTGAACAGGATATTTGCGTCTTGCGGAAGCTGAAAAAATAAATTATCAATCTATTTGGCATTTTTGATCAAACCATTTGGCATTTTACACCCCCTTACAAATAATAACAGTCTCCGATGTTTCAGTATAGTGCTGGGTATGATATTTTGTCAAAAGAAAAAGGGGTTAAGCTGTTTGCCTAACCCCTTGATTTATTTGGTAGCGGGGACAGGATTTGAACCTATGACCTTCGGGTTATGAGCCCGACGAGCTACCAGACTGCTCCACCCCGCATCAATGTTTGTCTCGTTTTGGAGAATGGTATTATTAGTCAATTCTCCCCGATAAGTCAAGCTGTTTATTTTAATATTTCGGATCAGATCCAAAAGAGTTCCGTGAACCCTCAAACACTTGACCCCTTGAATCCTTCTATTCCCCGTTTACCGATTAAATATCTTAAATATTTGTATTATATTGACACCGGCAATTATTTAAGCCATATACCTTCTAAACTTCAATTTTCTCTTGGAGGCCTATATGGGTTTTAAAAAAGCAAGCCGTGACTTGAATTTTGCCGAGTTTCTGCTCAAGAGCTCGATGAATAAAAACCGCTGTCTTGATAACCTCACTAAAATAAACGATTTGCTCAACTGGGACTCCATAGAAGAAATGCTCGTCAAATACTACAGTACCGGCAGGAGCATCAAAGGCGCGGGCGCTTATCCTCCCCTGCTTCTCTTTAAATGTCTTCTTCTCCAGAAATGGTTCAGGATAAATTCCGACCCTGAACTCGAATGTTACATAAACGACAGGATCTCTTTTAAAAAATTTCTTGAAATACCTCTTACAGTTTCATCCCCGGCCCATTCGACATTTTCGCGTTTCAGAAAAAGATTGTCCAAAAAGGCGATGGAACAGATCAATTCCGAAATCACGCGCCAGCTCGATAAAAAAGGGCTGGCAATAAATGAAGGGATTGCGGTTGATGCAAGGATTGTCAGGCTGCAGAGTCGGTATGGGGAAGATGAATAGTTGGTGATCCTTATTTAATTGGAATCAATGATTCAACTTTTGATTTTAAATCCTCAGGCTTGCCGGGCAATCTATTGCCGCCATACTTAAGAAGTATATATTTTGTCTTTCCGGTTTGACCGGAAACAATTTCAAGGCGTGATCCGGAAACCGAAAGGCATTTTGCAAGGTATTTGATGCACATGACGTTTGCAGCTCCATCAACGGGAGGGGCCGTAAGCTTTATTTTCAGGGCATCTCCCAAAAGCCCGGCAACCATGTTTTTTGAAGAACGCGGCTGAACATGAATTTTAAAAATTATTCCTTCGGGGCTTTCCTTGAAATAAAGCATTACACGGCCTGCATGCAAAAGATCGAAACCGCCGTTTGTTAAAACAAGTTTCTTTTCTTTTTTCTTAAGTTCACGGATAAGGGCGTGGAGCGCGGCATTAAGGCGGCTGTCAGTTCTTTTTCAGAAACCGTGGCTGTGCCGACCTTTCCAACTACTATCCCAGCGGCGATATTAGAAACAGAAGCCGCTGCTCTGAACGATGCGCCGGATGCAAGACAAAGCCCCAGCACTGCTATCACCGTATCGCCTGCGCCGGAAACATCAAAAACCTGCCTCGCCTCGGCTCTGATTTTATATGGTTTTTTGTCTCTTTCAAAAAGCGCCATTCCATCCTTACCGCAGGTAACAAGGAGTCTTTCAATACCGGCGCTGTCAATAATTTTTGCTCCAGCCTCCATAAGGGATGAGTTGTTTGTTATCTCCACCCCGGCAGCAAGGGCAGCCTCTTTCCTGTTCGGGGTAATCAGTGTGACGCCCGAGTACTTCGAATAATCAAGGCCCTTGGGGTCTGCTATGATTATCTTCCCGTGTTTTTTCGCCGATTCAACAACTCTTGCCATCAGGGTTTTCGTAATAAGGCCCTTACCATAATCGGAGACAATCACCACATCCGTTTCAGGAATTACTTTCTCTATGAAATGCGTGATTTTATCAAGAGTTTCATCTGAAATCTCTTTTCTTGTCTCACGATCAATTCTCAGAACATGCTGATGAGCCGCTAAAATTCTCGTTTTCCTCGTAGTAGGCCGCCCGTGCTCCCGAACAACTCCTCCTGCATCCACCCCTAAATATCCGAGTCTTTTAAGCAACATGTTTCCGTTTCTGCCCGTTCCTATGACGCCTGCCGCAAAAACCTTTGCGCCAAGGGCGACAAGATTGTTCACGACATTTCCCGATCCACCGAGAGTCAACTCCTCTTTCTTCACGTCAACAACCTGGACGGGCGCTTCAGGCGATATCCTGTCGACATCTCCCCACAGGTACTCATCTATCATGAGATCGCCTATGACAAGCGCCCTGCAGTTTTTAAACTTTGAAATATCTATATTCATATTTAATTTCAAGACCCGCTGTTCTTTTTTACGATATCGGTTATAAACCCAGGCGGGCGCACAATCCGTCCGCTCTTATCAACGAAAGCATGTCTCGAATAGCCTTTTGCCCGGATATGCTTCGCCTCTTCATCATAAATGGAGTAGTCAAATTTCATGCCGCCTTTAATACCCGTATCGAGGGTTGTCTCTATGACCAGAAGATCATCATATTTTACGGGAGACAGGAACTTGCATTGAACCTCGGAAATCGGCAGAAAAAAACCCTTTGATTCTATCATCTTATAGGTTAGTCCGAGGTTTCTGAACATCTCACCGCGACCAATTTCAAACCAGCGCAGATAATTTGCATTATAGGCATAGCCCATTTTGTCGGTATCTCCGTAGATTACCCTGTATGTTGTTTTGTGCTTCAGCATAGCCTCGAATCCTGTAATCAACAAGCCCCGTTCATGGTTTTTATAATCAATTCTTTAAGTTCGTCATAATTGCATGTTACCGGAAGCTCCGGGAACTCGCTCACAACATTGTCGGGAGGGCAGAAAAGTATTCCCTTATCAGCCTCTTTAAGCATCGTTATGTCATTATAGGAATCCCCGACAGCTATAACCTTGTAATTAAGGCTTTTTAATGAAATTACGGCTCTTTTCTTACCGTCCTTCTGGCGCAGGGTATAGCTTTCAACTCTGCCGTCCTGTCCAATAATAAGAGAATTGCAAAAGAGTGTGGGCCATCCCAGTTTTTTCATCAGCGGTCCCGCAAACTGAATAAATGTATCTGACACGATAATTACCTGTACCGTTGATCTGAGCCAGTCAAGAAACTGAACTGCACCTTCAAGAGGATTTAATGTTGAAATAACATTCTGGATATCGGATAAATTAAGATGCTCCCTGTCGAGTATCTTGAGTCGCTTTTTCATAAGAACATCATAATCGGATATATCGCGGGTAGTAAGTCTCAATTCGGGAATCCCGGTCTTCTCCGCAACATTAATCCATATCTCGGGAACAAAAACACCTTCCAGGTCACAGCAGACAATATGCATAAATCTCCTTCAACTAATCTATTGACGGCTTCGTAAAAAGTCATATGCGAACGGATTTGAGATTTTTGGGAAATGGATTTTTAAATTACTGAGCGTTAAAAATCACAAGGCTTTGGGGGCGTTAGCCCCAACCTTCTTGTGATTTAGCGAAGTGATTTAAAAGTCCCCAAAAAGCTCATTAAGAGAGCATATTTTGACTTTTTACAAGCCCATCCCCTACTAGTCTTCCAGATCATCATCTTCAATTCTTATCAACGCCGGTCTTGTGCTCACAATATCAAGCTGAGATATTTCATCAAGCGCCTTTTTCACATCTGCCTCTTTACAGAAGTGTGACAGCATAACGATCGGCACCAATCCGTTTGTTTTGCGCCCTTTCTGATGCACCGACTTAAGGCTTATGCCGTACTTTCCGAGAATGCCCGATATTTTTGAAAGCACTCCGGGCCGGTCAAGAGCCGCAAACCTGAAATAGTAACGGGTTGATATTTCATCAACCGGCATAACAGATATCTTCCTGATATTCGCCATCCGGAACGAAAGCAGGGAAATTCTTCCGACCGAACCGGAGAGAATATTTCTTGCAAGATCGACCGTATCGCTTATAACGGCGCTTGCCGTGGGCATCATGCCGGCCCCCAGCCCGTAAAGCAGGATATCTCCGACTGCGTCACCCGATACCGTAATGGCATTAAGAGGGCCGTTGACATTGGACAGAAGGTTTTGAAAAGGGATCATTGTCGGATGCACCCGCGCTTCCACCGAATCCCCTCTGTTTTTGCTTATTGCGAGAAGCTTGATCCTGTAGCCGAACTGGCCTGCAAACTCGATGTCAAGCGGTGTGATCTTTGAAATGCCTTCTATATAAATATCCTTAAAATTAATCTCCATGCCGTAGGCAATAGAGTTGAGAACGGCAAGTTTGTGGGCCGTATCAAGCCCCTCGATGTCAAGAGTGGGATCGGCTTCGGCAAACCCGTTTGCCTGGGCCTCGGAAAGCGCCGATTCAAACCTGGTTCCGTCATCCGTTATCTTTGACAGGATATAGTTGCATGTTCCGTTTAATATCCCTACCATCGATTTGACATGGTTTCCTGCAAGGGATTCTCTCAGAGTTTTAATAATCGGTATACAGCCTCCGACGCTTGCTTCGTATGCAACGTCAACTCCTTTTGCGGCGGCAGCCCTGAATATTTCATTCCCGCAGGACGCGAGAAGAGCCTTGTTTGCCGTCACGACCTGCTTTTTGTTCTCTATGGCCCTTAAAATCAAATCCTTCGCTGTCTTCTCACCGCCTATCATTTCAAGGATTATATCCGTTTCAGGATCGTCAATTACTTTAAAGACATCGCCGGTAAATACTCCTTCATCGAATTTAATCCCTCTGTCGCGGGCCGGATCAAGATCGGCAACATATTTCAACTTCAATTCGGCTCCCACCCTTGAGCTGATGAGGTCTTTATTTTCAAGAAGTATTTTTGCGACCCCTGTTCCGACTGTTCCGCAACCCAGCAAACCTATATTAATTTTTCTCATACCGACAGCTCCTGATTATAGAACCACAAATTCAGAATCTATAGAATCTTTTTGATTCCGCGAACAGCCTGGTTT
>CAYVMK010000024.1:0-11923 GCA_964452445.1 uncultured Desulfonema sp.
TTACTGGTCAAAATAATCAGAAAATATCGGTTAATTTATTCCGGAAATCAACAACCTGCCCAATGGATCACCCAGTTTCTAAAAAAACTGATACCAGGATGAAAAATTCCCCATCAGCTGAGGAGTAATTCCCCGTTTTCCCACCTTCCGATTTTTATTTCTTTATTGGAACTATAGTTTTTATCTTGTACTTCCGCATGGTTAACAGATTGACCTCACATTGGTCACGCCTTGGCACACCAATTGCGTCAAGTCCCTTACATAACATCCGATTAAAGGTACATTACCCAAGCTTGGCCCAAATTGGAGTTATTCAAAGCTCTCGCTTTGCAATAGGGCAAACAATTTAGAAAGGAGGAGGTTTAATATGAAACGTTTTTTAGTGTTGTTTGTAGCATTGTCTTTTCTCTTCTGCGGTTCGGTATTTGCGGTTGAGGCTACCAAGGCGAAACCGGTTGCTCCCGCTGCTAAAGCTGAACCGGCTGCTATGCCTGCCAAAGCAATGGAAAAAGAGACCAAGATGAGCGCCACAGGAAAAGTTACGGAAATCTCTGATACCATGCTTAAGATCGAGCGCACCGTAAAGGGAAAAGCAGAGACCATGGAGTTTACTTTAGAAAAAGCATCTCAGGAGATCGCTGCCGGGGATAAAGTAAAGGTCAGCTATGTGACAAAGGATGACAAGAATATAACCGTTAAAGTAACCAAGATTACCAAGAAGGTTACAAAGAAACATGCCAAGAAAAAGGTTGCTGTAAAAGAAGCAAAGCCTGCTGAAGAGAAGGCAGCTCCTGTCGAAGCAGCTCCTCCTGCAAAGAAATAACTTTTGCTTGGTATTGATGAACATCTTTCGGGGTACGGAGATCATCTTCGTACCCCGTTTTTTTTAAAATCGTCCCCCCGGTGAGTGTGCCCTCCCGGTAAATATCCCTTGTTCAGAAATCGTCTTTCAGTACCGTCCTTGCTGTATCCTTAATGATCTCAAGCGGATGGAAGAGGGAAGTGAACTTGTCTCACGATTCCTGAACAGTTACGATTTTTTAACCAAATCGAATTGCAATTCTGTCTCCGGTAGGCTAAGATTTTCCCGGAGCATCCTCTGAAGTTGAGATCTTTGAATAACTCCAATTTGGGCCAGGCAGGGGTAATGGGAGGGGATTTAAAAAGGTATCTTCAGGTGAAACAATTTGCAAAGGGAAAGGGGTTCATATGACCGTTCGTACTCGCCTGATGATCGTTACCATCTTCGGACTGTCTGTCACCATGGCCGTTTGGGGTTGGGTTCAGCTAAGGGCGCTGGATAATATATTGACTGACCAGCAGGTCAAGAGGCTTGATGATGTTGCAGAAACAGTCAGTACTTATTATGAACATTTTCCAACCCGTCGTGGCTTGTCGGTCCTTGACAGCACTTTAAAAGAACAGATACAGATGGATATCCGTTTAGCCAGGATAGATATTTTTTCCGTTGTCAGTGACGATATCGAATATATCGCCGGCGCCAGCCGTGTTCACTATAACTGGTCCGAGACTTTGGTGGGTTCGGTTGCTGAGGAACTAAAAGCCCGGTATATTAAATTAAATACCGAGGGCGGTCCGGCGCTGGGCCTGTTATATCCCGCACTCCTATCAGAGAAAGATAAGAAAAATCGGGTGGTCGTCGGCGTGATTGCCTTTTCTCAGTCCAGCACAGAGATCCTTGCCCGTGCTCAACGCCTGCTCATGCTCAGTAGCGCAGGGCTTTTATTCTTCATTTTACTTGTTCTGTTCCTAAGTTATGACTGGATTATCGGACGTCCCCTGAGAGGCATCATTGGCGCAATTGACGAATTTCAGGCAGGACAGTATGATCGGCGGATTCACCTGCCCCGGATAGATGAATGGGAACAACTGGCGGATCACTTCAATTCCATGGCCGATAAAATTGAACAGGTACTTGCCCGAGATCGGGAACTTAACCTCTCCTTGGAAGAGAGGATACAGGAAGCCACTCATAATGTTGTCCAGTTGCAAAAGGAGGTCAACCAGCTCCAGCAGCTTACGGCGCTTGGATATTTAACGGCTACCCTGGCACACGATCTTGGCACACCCCTTCATTCCATCGCCGGAATGGCAAGACTTCTGTTGGAGAGCGCTGAATGGCCGCCTGATGTAGGTCGTAAATTGGAACTTATTGTTCAGCAGACACAAAGGCTGGATATGGTGATCCAGAATGTGCGTCGTGCCACGCGTCTGCCGGAGCCGCATTTCGAAAGCATCTCCCTTAACGAGCTTCTAAATGAGACACTGCCTCTCGTTGAACCCTTGATACAGAAGTCAGGCATCCGGCTCAGCGTGGATGTGGAGGAGGATATTCCCCTTCTCTACGTGGACCGGTACCGTTTTCAGATAGCCATGTTAAATCTCATCGAGAATGCAGCGGAAGCACTGCCGCAGGAAGGCAAAATAACTGTTTCTGCCTCCGCCCTGCGAGGTAATGGATTCATTGCCGTTTCTATCCGGGATAATGGCCCAGGTATTCCTTCCGAATTGATAGAAAAAGTCCGCGAGCCCTTTTTCAGCACTCATGCCAATGAGGGGATGCGCGGCCTGGGACTGGCCATAGTAGATGGTATTGCCAAGGTACACGGCGGCCGTCTTGAGATAAAAAGCCATCCCGATAAAGGCACCGAAGTTATCCTTTATTTTCCCGTTATTGACGTCATGCCCTGGGAGGTAGCTCCTGATAACGGTTCCTCTTTGAGTAATCCATAACGCTGGATTTTGGCTCGCAATGTCTTGCGGTCAATCCCCAGTAACTGAGAAGTTCGTGTTTGATTCCAGGATGTTGTTTTTAACATCTGGAGGATCTGCTTCCGTTCCGCTTCCCCAAGAGGTGTCAAATGCGGGAGTGTCGTATCCCGCCTATGACGGAATCTCTCCGGTAGGTTCTCCGGAAAAATCACTGCAAAGGGTGACATTAACAGCGTTTGCTGGAGGACATTTTCCAGTTCACGGACGTTGCCGGGCCAGTCGTATGCCAGCATACATTCCATAGCCTCATCGGAAATACGAATGGAAGTATAACCCCATTTTTTCAGAAGATACTCGATGAGTTGCGGCAAGTCTTCCTTGTGTTGTCTCAGCGGCGGCGCATGCAGCCGCACTACAAAGCGATAGAGCAGATCAGACCGGAAGCGGCCTTTTTTTATCTCCTCATCAACATCCCGATTCGCCGCGGCGACCACCCGGACAGCGACATGTCGCACCTCGTGACCGCCGATTCGTCGGACCTCCCCGTTCTGCATGAAGCGTAAGAGCTTCCCCTGGAGAGAGGGGGACATCTCGGTAATTTCATCTAAAAAAAAGGTTCCTCCCTGGGCAGAGGCCAGCAAACCTTCATGGGAATGATCCGCCCCTGTGAAAGCGCCCTTTTCATAGCCGAATAGTTCCGATTCCAGCAGATTTTCAGGAATAGCGCCGCAGTTAACAATCACAAAGGGACTTCCGCGGCGGGAGCTCAGTTGGTGAAGGGCCCGTGCCGCCAGCTCTTTCCCCGTGCCGCTCTCGCCTTCGATCAAAATGCTGGCCCAGACGTCGGCTACCCGTGCGAGTTGTTTGTAAAATTCCACCATGACGGCGGAGGAACCAATAAATTGGGGCTCTTCTGCGGTTTTCGGTTGTCCGAGCATACGTCGCTGTCGTAGATCCCGCACCTCGAGGACCTTTTTTACCTTGGAGCGGATGGCCTCCGGCGAGAACGGTTTGCTGATATAATCCCAGGCGCCCAACCGTAAGGCTTCCATGGTGGTCTCCAGAGAACCATAGGCGGTCACCAGGATCACCGGCAGTTCCGGCCATCGTTCCTGAACCTGGCGGAGGAAATGAAGACCGTCAATCTCCGGCATCCGGATATCGCTAATCAGGAGATTATACGCTGATAACTCCCTCCCGAGGGCCTCTTTGGCGGATGTACAAACATCAACATCGTATCCCGCGCGCAACAGGGTCTCCTGTAAAACCTCACAGGCCACAGAATCATTATCAATCACGAGAATCCGGCAACGCATAGTGTCTTCCGTCACAGTTCCTTCTAAGTTGAGACCTTTGCACACATCCGATTAAAGACCAAGCAGGGGTAATGGGCTTACTAAATCCACAATTTATTGAATCCAGACATCAGCAAATAGTAGTTGAGGACACCTAACCCCGATAAACGGGACTCTTTTCAGTACCCCCTTGAGGGGTGTAAGTACCTTCACGAAATAATTTTCTGCCAGAAACGCGCAGAAAATTATTTCTAAGGTACTAAAGTTTTATGCTTTGAATTAGAGACGCAACCGTTATTGTCCGGACATCCGGGCTATCTCAATAAGGAAAGCCTCTCAGAACTTTGCTGGAGATATCGGGGAGGTCGAGAGGATCTCGAACCCTTGAACCCTCGACCCCTTTATCTTCTATGCCGCTTTTGACAGCTTGACGGCGCAGACCTTATATTCCGGTATCTTCGACACCGGATCAAGCGCCGCATTGGTCAGCTTGTTTGCCGCCGACAGCGCAAAATGAAACGGGATAAAAACTGTACCATTAACAGCAGTCGCCGAGACTTTTACTTTTGCGGTTATATCTCCTCTCCTTGAGGCGACTTTTGCAATTAATCCGTCTTCAAGACCGAATTTTTTGGCATCGGAAGGTGAAATTCAGATATGCTCTATTCGTACCGCGCATACTTTCGTCTCAGGTATTTTGGCAACAGGGTCTATCGCAGGGCTGGTTAGCACATTGGTAGGGCTTTCGGCAAAGTGAAAGGTCATAGAAACTACCCCGGATGGAGAAACATCGCTCACCTTCGCTTTAGCCGTTACTTCCCCTCGACGAGAAATCACTCGCACCACCTCACCGTCAGCAATCTCGAGAGCGGCAGCATCCTCTGGATTCATCTCTACCATTTCATAACCTCTCAATATATTGAGTCCCTCCACCTTTCGTGTCATAGTGCCTGTGTGGTAATGGTAAAGACTACGATCGGTAGTGAGAAGCAAAGGATACTTATCATCTGGAACTTCTGCTGATGGCTTATATCCGAGAGGCATAAACTTACCTTTCCCGCTTTTCGTGGCGAATCGCTCAGTATGGAGTATCGGTGTCCCCGGGTGTTCTCGTGTAACACAAGGCCATTGCAAACCTCCCTTCTCCAATCTCTCGTAAGATATGCCTTTGTAGCTGGGGGTGAGAGAAGCGATCTCCTCCATGATCTCCATGGGGTGTGAGAAGTCAAACCCCTTCCCTCCAAGTTTTTTGGCAATCTGACATGTGATCCACCAATCGGGTTTTGCTTCGCCAATCGGCTCTATTGCTTTACGTATCCGCTGAACCCGACGCTCGGTGTTCGTGAATGTCCCATCCTTCTCGGCAAAGGATGCAGCAGGCAAGATAACATCGGCGAATTTTGCCGTTTCTGAAAGAAATATATCTTGAACTACAAGAAACTCCAACTTCTTGAGAGACTCCTCAACGTGTTTAGCGTTAGCATCGCTCAAAATAGGGTTTTCGCCAACTAAGTAGAGGGCTTTAATCTTCCCTTCATCTATAGCATCAAAGATTTCGGTGAGTGTCAGCCCCGGAGAATTGCTTAAACCGCTATTCCAGGCCGCCTCGAATTTTCCCCTTACCTCTGGGTCTTCTACTCGCTGATATCCTGGATAGACATTGGGCAGGGCTCCCACGTCACAGGCGCCCTGGACATTGTTCTGTCCCCGCAATGGATTAACCCCTGTTGATGGCTTGCCGATGTTCCCCGTGACAAGCGCTAAGTTGCCAGTCGCCAGCACATTATCGGTGCCGTGGGAATGTTGAGTGATACCCATGCAATAGAGAACTGTGGCAGGTTTGCAGGTAGCATAGGTTCTGGCTGCTTCAATTATCTTCTTCCGGCTTACTCCTGTAATACGCTCTACAGAATCCAGGTCAAAACTGGAAAGCGAGGCCTTGAAATTCTCGAAATTCTCGGTGCGTTTCTCAATAAAGGACAGGTCAAACAGACCTTCGTCAACGATGACCCTCATCATCCCCATAAGCAGAGCAACATCGGTTCCAGGTCGGTGCTGCAAGAAGATATCAGCAAAGCGGCAGAGATCGATCTTTCTTGGGTTGGCCACAATGAGCTTTGCGCCATCCTGTACAGCCTTCTTTATCTGCAGCCCGATTATTGGGTGGGCTACTGTGGTGTTGGTGCCTATGGCAAAGATACAGGCAGCATCGCTAATTTCATTGATAGAGTTAGTCATGGCGCCGCTGCCAAAAGCTGTGGCTAGACCAGCCACGGTAGGGGAGTGTCAGAGGCGGGCGCAGTGGTCAATATTGTTTGTGCCCATCGCCGTTCTGGTAAATTTCTGGAATAAATAGTTCTCTTCATTTGTGCATTTAGCAGAGGCAATGAAAGCAAATCGGTCTCCTTTATAACCGGCAAGCCTCTCGGCAACAAAATTTAAGGCTTCATCCCACGCAACTTCAACAAATTTACCATCCCGCTTGACAAGCGGCTGGGTCAGCCGTTCAGGATGGTTTATAAACTCATAACCAAAGCGGCCTTTCACGCAGAGGCTTCCTTTGTTTACCGGGTTATCGGGATCGCCCCTCAGATTAACAATGGTACCGCCTCTGACGCCTAAGTAGATGCCACACCCACAACCGCAGTAAGAACAAATGCTCTTCACCTCGCGGGAAGGTTGTTGTACATTCTTAGGTATTAAAGCACCAACGGGACAGCGGACAACACATTCTCCGCAGGACTCACATCTCGATTCTAACAACGGCTTATTTCCGAAGGTACTTATTGTAGTACCATAGCCCCGAAAGGCAAAGTCGATAGCGCTAACTCCCTGGAGCTCTTCACAAGTGCGCACACAGATGCCACAGAGTACACACTTATTGGGATCTCGGTCGAAAAATGGATTAGAGGTGTCAATAGCAAATTGGCCGGTGGGTTTCCTTAAGCGTTGCAGACGCTTTTCTTCAATACCGATGTAGTTAGCTACTTCCTGCAATTTACACTGGGTATTTTTAGCACAGGAAAGGCAATCTGCATGGTGATTTACTATCAGCAACTCCACAGCCATACGACGCGCTTTGTTGATTTCGTTGCTTTCCGTTCTGATAACCATTCCCTCTTCAACCGGGACCTTACAAGAAATAGTCAATCCTCTACCCTTAATTTCTACCATGCATAACCTGCATACGCCTACAGGTTCGAGATCCGGGTGATGACAGAGATGTGGTATGTAAATGCCATTTTCAAGGGCTGCCTCTAAAAGGGTCATACCTTTATCTGCTGTAATTTCTAAACCATCGATTGTGAGTGTGGTCTTTTCCGTCATTAGTCACCACCTGTATTATAAGGTTAATTGTCCCGAAACACATTCCACAGCATCGAGCTTTTCCGGACACCTTTCGAAACATATACCGCATTTGATACAGATGCTCTGATCAATTACATGCACCTGTTTCTTACCGCCAGTGATCGCCCCTGCAGGACAAGATTTAAGACAAAGCTGACAACCCCTACACTTGTCAGGTAAGATTCTGTAAAAGATGAGTGCCTTGCAGACCTTAGCGGGGCATCGTTTTTCATTAATATGTGCCTCGTACTCGTCTCGAAAGTAGCGAATGGTAGTAAGTACAGGATTGGGTACCGTCTGTCCAAGTCCGCAAAGAGAGCCTGTCTTAACTGCTTCGGATAGTTCGATAAGTAGCTCAATATCTCCTGATCTGCCCTGTCCCTTAGTAATATCCTCCAATATGTCAAGCATCTGCTTTGTGCCCAACCTACAGGGTACGCACTCACCACAGGACTCCTTTTGCGTGAAATCGAGGAAATAACGGGCAACATCCACTGCGCATGTGCCTTCGTCCATTACCACCATACCGCCGGAGCCCATGATCGAACCAGCTTGAGCAAGTGATTCATAATCAACAGGATTATCTAAAAGATGTGCAGGCAAGCAACCACCTGATGGGCCACCTGTTTGGACTCCCTTGAATACTTTGTCCTTAAGAATTCCACCGCCTATTCCATATATTATTTGTCTCAGCGTAGTACCGAGGGGGACCTCAATAAGACCGGTATTTTTTATTTTACCAGCCAGGGCAAAAGTCTTTGTCCCCTTGCTTTTCTCTGTACCATATTGAGCGAACCAATCAGCGTCATTTCGAAAGATATGCGCCACACATGCCAGGGTCTCCACATTATTGATAATGGTAGGCTTGCCCCACAGTCCAGAGATAGCTGGGAAAGGTGGACGTGGACGAGGCATACCTCTCTTACCCTCGATGGAAGCGATAAGCGCAGTCTCCTCACCACAGACGAAAGCCCCCGCACCCTCTTTGATCTTTATATGAAAACTAAAGTTAGAACCAAAAATATTGTTCCCCAAAAGGCTCAATTCCTCCATCTGCCTTATAGCCTGTCTTAATCTTTCTAAAGCGAGGGGATATTCGGCACGACAATATATATAACCCTCCTTGGCACCAATGGCATGAGCAGCTATAAGCATCCCTTCCAATACGGAATGCGGGTCGCCTTCGAGAAGCGACCTATTCATAAAGGCACCGGGGTCGCCTTCATCTGCATTACAAATAAGGTATTTATCTGCACCTTTTGCCTCTCGACAAAACTGCCATTTTCGCCAGGTAGGGAAACCTGCCCCCCCCCTTCCCCTTAAACCCGACCTTTTTACCTCTTCAATTATCTCCTCCGGCATCATCTTGATGGCCTTCATGAAGCCATTATAGCCACCATTAGCCAGATAATGGTTAATATTTGTAGGGTCGATAAAACCACAGTTGGCCAAAACCCTCCTTACTTGAGGCTTAAACACAGGAATATCAAATAGTTTAGGAATCCCATCAATTCTCTCATCTCCAATAGTTCCCAAGGCATAATGGGGCAGTGTGTTATCATTAATAAGATAACTTTCAATAAGTTCCACCACCATCCCAGGAGTGACATTTCTATAACATACACCTGGACGACCGGGTTTAATAATATTAATAAGTGGTTCCGCATAGCATGGCCCCATACAACCTACTTCCATGATATTGCAATCAACACCACGATTTTTTAACTCATCCTGAAATGCTTCTAACACCTCTAATGCACCGGCAGAACGGCCACATGTAGCAGTACCTGCGAGAATCAATGGCTTCCCCATTTGCATTAAGGCTTCCCATTCTTTTTTTGCTCGACGCCTCATCTCCTCAAAGTTCATCATCCTTCACCTCTGGCAAAAAGTTCTGCTACTCTTTTAGGAGTCATTTTGGCTTCCACTTTTTTGTTTATCATGATACAGGGCGCCAGTGCACAACAACCAATACACGCTACGGTTTCCAATGTGTATTCAAGGTCAGGTGTGGTTTCCCCTTCCCCGATACCTAATTGCCTCTTTATTTCATCCAGGATCCGTGGTGCACCGAGAACATGGCAAGCAGTCCCCCGGCACGCCATGATGTGGTTTTTACCCATAGGAGTAAACCTAAATTGTGCGTAGAACGATGCTACAGCATACACTCGGCTCTCCGGCGCACCAGTATGCCTGGCGATTTCAAGCATGGCTTGTTCAGAAAGGTAGCCAAATTCAGCCTGAACTTGTTGTAAAATCGCAATAAGCTCACCCCTACTTCCCTCAAAAGATGATAAAACTGTGTTTAAACGCTCTTCCATTGATATTTTCTCCCTCCTACCATCTTTCTTGCTGAAGCCGGCAGTCTAACCACGTCCTTAACTGCTTATCCAGCTTGCCAATATGTGCCTCTATCCAGCGGACATCCCCACTCGAAAGTGCAGCTGCTTCCTCTGCCAATTGGGCAAGAAAGCTACCATCCTCTGCTACTCTTCGAGACCTTTGCATAACATCCGATTGAAGGCCATGTCGGGTTGTTCAAGACTCTTAGTACTCATAGTTTTTACTGTCAACAAAAATAATACCCATCATCTATGGTTATCCGCATTAACCTGTTCGGCCGGGGGTATATAATCAATTGCATGGAAAACTCCCTTTCCAATCGGAAATGCCTGGGTGTGGAGAATCGGTGTGCCTGGGTGATCAGAATTCGGACACGGGCAGTGGATACCTTCCTGCTCCAGCCTATCATAAGTTATTCCGGCGTATGAAGGAGTCGCCTTAGATATTTCCTCCATTATGGCTTTGCTGCTTTCATACGACATCGGATATCCCATACGGGTTGCGATTTCGCAGATGATTTTCCAGTCATCCTTTACCTCTCCCGGCGGATCAACCGCTTTTCTCACACGCTGAACCCTGCGTTCCGTGTTTGAAAAAGTTCCTTCCTTTTCAGCAAAACATGCGGAAGGAAGAACAACATTGGCAAGCCGCGCAGTCTCTGTCAGGAAGAGGTCCTGCACAATCAGAAAATCAAGGTTCTTTATGCTTTTTCCGGCATGATTAATATCCGGATCGGAAACGAGCGGACTTTCACTTACAATATAAAGCGCCTTTAAGGTTTTATCATGGGCTTTTAGTATCATTTCGGCAGCCTTTAAGCCTGGCTTGTCCGGAAGCCCTGAAACACCCCAGGCATCTTCCATCTTTTTTCTTATGCCGGGGTCAATAACCTTCTGATAGCCGGAAAAGACGTCGGGAAGTCCTCCCATGTCGCAGGCACCCTGAACATTATTCTGGCCGCGAAGCGGGTTTACTCCTCCGCCCCTGATGCCAAGGTTTCCGCAAAGCATGGCAAGGTTTGCCAGGGATTTAACATTATCGGTTCCGGTTGTGTGCTGAGTAATGCCCATGCCGTAAAGAATTGCGCCTGCTTTTGCGCCAGCATACAGTCTTGCTGCTTCAATAAGGCTTTGTGCCGGAATTCCTGTTATTAATCCCACATATTCAGGAGTGTATTTTTCAGCAGTCTTTTTTAATTCTTCAAAGCCGGATGTGCGGTTTTCCACAAAATTTTTGTCAAAAAGATCTTCTTTGATGATAACGTGTATCATTCCATTGATCCAGGCAACATCGGCACCAAGGTTTGGACGGAGCCAGATGTCGGAAAAATCCGTCATCTTTATGCGTTCCGGATCAACGATAATGAGTTTTGCGCTCTTGAATTTTACCGCTCTTTTAATAAAAGAGGACAAGACAGGATGGTTTTCGGTGATATTTGAGCCTGTAAGCAAAATCACATCGGCTTCCTCGATATCGCCGATAGTGTTTGTCATTGCTCCGCTACCGAAAGCTGCGGCCAGACCGGCCCCTGTAGAGGAATGTCGGAGATGGGCACAGTGATCTATATTGTTGGTTTTAAAGACCGCACGAACGAGTTTCTGCATGAGGTAATTCTCTTCATTGGTGGCCCTGGCTGAAGTTAATACGCCTATGCTGTCTGAGCCGTGCTTTTCCTTTATTTCCTTCAGCTTTCCAACCACAAGGGAAAGAGCTTCATCCCAGGTAGCTTTGCGGAATTCGCCGTTTTCCTTAATAAGCGGAGAAGTCAGCCGTTCGGGGGAATTGATAAAATCATATCCAAATCTTCCATTGACGCAGAGATGTCCGAAATTAGGCGGCACTCCAGGGAACCCTTCAACGCGAATTACCTCGCCGCCTGCTACCCCAAGCAGAATCTGGCAACCCACCCCGCAATAGGTACAGGTTGTTCTGATCTTTTTAAGCTCAAAAGGACCGGGCTTGCCTTTTATCTTCTCCTGAAGCGCGCCGGTGGGGCAGTTTCCAACACACAAACCGCAATCTACACACTTATCATTAATATTTGGCGCATATCTGGGCGGACCAATCCGGTTTTCCCCGGATACCTCATCTACTTTAATAGCATACTGGATCTGGTAATTATCGCACCCCACGGCGCATCTGCGGCATACAATACATTTGTTTGGATCAACTGTTATAAATGGATGAGATTTTTCTATGGTATA
>CAYVMK010000025.1:0-11867 GCA_964452445.1 uncultured Desulfonema sp.
AGAGTGGCTGCGGTTTGAATAGCATAACATGCTAAATTGTCAATAAAATAATGTTCGCATAAGGAATCGGAAAAGAAAACCACACCTGCAATTTAATTGCCGCTTGACGTATTACGTTTGGCGGAATATGTTCCAATAATGATTAAATCATTTGGAAGAAGATCCAAGAATAATTTTATCTGCTTAGAATGTTTCGGATATTAATCAGTTCCAGGCGAAACTCTTCAACTATATCCGCTGATGATTTGTTTTCGAATCTTTCTGAACCGAGGTATTGTCTTGCGCCCTGGATTGTGAATTTTTTATCATAAAGAAGGTGTTTGATTCTTAAAATCAGCTCAACATCGCTTTTCCTGTAATGCCGCTGCCCGGAAGATGTTCGCTTTGGATTTATCTTTGAAAATTCAGTCTCCCAGAACCTGATAACGGAAGAAGGCAATCCCGCTATTTCACTTACTTCTCCTATCTTGAAATAGAGTTTGTCAGGAATTTTTATTTCAGAATGAGAATAGTCCTGCATCCTAATGGCTCGGTCTTGAAAAATTGTTTATCAGGCCGGCAGTGATGCGCCAAATTCCATAGTCAGCCTGTCTGTAATATTTTTATGGATATTATTAACCTCACCGTCTTCGAGGGTTTTTTCAGAAGATCTGTAAGTAATTCTTATCGAAACACTCCTTTTTCCGGCCGGAATGGAAGCCCCTTCAAAGATATCGAACAGATGCGTGTTTTCAATAAGCTTCTCACCGATGCTGTTGATCTTTTCCAGAACAGACATTGCTTCAATATTTTTATCTGTAATTATTGTAATATCTCTTGTTGAAGCAGGAAATTTCGGCAACTGTCCGGCTGTTTTATCCCTGTCTGAAAGAGAAAGTACAGTGTTACAGTTCAGTTCAAAAATAAAAGCTTTCTGTTTTAAGTCAAAATTGCCAAGAACTTCAGGATGCACTTCTCCGATAATGCCTATGGTTTCGTTTCCCGCAATTATTTGAGCAGCATATCCATATTTTGTATAGCTGCATAATTCAAACGGCATTTTTGTGAACCGGACATTGTCCATATTCAAACCGGCAAGAAGCCCTTCAACAGCTCCCTTGATGTCATAAAAATCACAGCCGGTATCCTTTTCATACCATGTCTGACTATACCGGTCGCCTGTCATCAGGCCCGCCGCCATTTCAATTTCTTCGGGGAGAATCTCATTTCCTTTGCTCAGGAATATCTTTCCTGTTTCAAAAATCTTAAGGTTTCTTACCTGTTGAGACAGGTTGCGGTGCATTGTTTCGAGAAGACCCGGAACAAGAGATGTTCTCATCACGTTCTGCTCTTCCGTGAGAGGATTTAAGACATGCAGGAGTCTTCTTTTCGGGTCATCTGAAGAAAGATTCAGGAGGTCGCATGATGATTCGCTTATAAAGCTGTAATTAACCGCCTCGGTGAAGGAAAGCCCGGTCATTATATTTTTAATCTTCTCTCTTAAAACAAGCGTTTTTAAGGGTCGAGCGGTTTCGGACTGCATGAGAGGCAGGGAAGCCGGAATCCGGTTATAACCATAAAGACGCGCCGCTTCTTCCATAAGATCAACAGGTCTTGCAATGTCGATCCTGAAAGAAGGGGGAATTACTTTAATCGTATCGGCGCCGCTGTTTTTTACTTTAAATTCAATTGATTCTAACAGTGATTTTATCGTGCTTTTGTCAAGTTCCGCGCCGAGCGCCCTTCCTGTTGCGCTGATACTGAGCTCGATAGTTTCCGTCTTTTGTATTAACGGGTATTCGTCAATAATCCCTTTTATTGACTTTCCTTTTCCCATTTCCGTCACAAGGCCGGCAGCCCTTACAAGCGCCTTAACCGTTCCACCCGGATCGACTCCCCGCTCGAAACGGTAAGAGGCTTCGGTGCTGAGCCCTGTCTTTTTTGAGGTTTTACGGATGCTTAACGGATTGAAATATGCGCTTTCAATCAGGACTCTTTTCGTGGAGTTTACTATTTCGGAATTGAGTCCTCCCATGACACCGGCTATTGCAACAGGCTTTTTGCCGTCGCAAATCATCAGCATATCGGGATCCAGTATCCGTTCTTTCCTGTCAAGGGTTATAAAGGTCTCACCCTTTGTTGCCGTCCGGACTACGATCCTGTTTTCTGCCAGAAGGTCGAAATCAAATGCATGAAGGGGCTGACCGCATTCCAGCATGATGAAGTTTGTTATGTCAACGATGTTGTTTATCGGCCTTTGCCCGACTGATATGAGACGTTTTCTGAGCCAGAACGGGGAAGGGGCAACTGTTATATCCGTAACAAGGCCGGCCGCGTACCGCGGGCAATGCTCCGGAGCTTCAATTTTTACCGAAGTAAAGTCAAAAATTTCCTGATTTTTACCCGGTCGCCTTACAGCCGGATATTTAATCTTAAACTTTTGTATGGCGGCAATTTCTCTTGCTATTCCGATTACGCTGAGGCAATCGGACCGGTTCGGGGTAAGGCCGATTTCAAGCACATAGTCTGAAAGGTCAATAGCGCGGGCGATGTTGCTTCCTGCCTGCAGATTGCCGGGAAGGACCATTATTCCGCTTCCGTCTTCTCCAAGCTCCAGTTCTCTTTCGCTGCAAAGCATTCCTTCCGACTTTGCTCCGCGTATTTCACATTCTGCAAGGAGTGATCCGTCCGGAAGAGCTGTCCCGGGCAGGGCAAGAGGCGCAAGCAGATTCTCTTTTGCATTCGGAGCGCCGCATACAACCTGCAAAATCCGGTCACCTGCGTCAACCCGGCAAATCTTCAGCTTACCGGCATTGGGATGAGGATTGATTTCAATTATACGCCCTACAACGACTTTTTCAAGATAGTCGAACGGGTCGGCGATTGATTCGACTTCAAGTCCTGCCATTGTCAGGGCTGATGCCAGATCATGAATATCCGTTTCGATGCGGACATAATCTTTCAGCCAGCTTAAACTAACTTTCATATCAGAACTGCCTTAAAAACCTGAAATCGTTTTCGAAGAATTTCCGGATGTCGTCTATTCCGTATTTTAACATTGTAATGCGTTCAACACCCATCCCGAAGGCAAAGCCTGTGATTTCGGATGTGTCGTATCCGACATTTTCAAATACGGCAGGATGAACCATGCCGGATCCAAGCACCTCGAGCCATCCTGTCTGTGAGCAGACTCTGCAGCCCTTTCCCCTGCACATGACGCAAAGTATGTCGACCTCGGCGCTTGGCTCTGTGAATGGGAAAAAGCTCGGCCTGAATCTCAAGCTTGTCTTTTCGTCAAACATGAGATGAACAAAGTTGGAGAGAATACCTTTGAGGTTTCCGAATGATATGTTCTCACCGACCATGAGACCTTCGACCTGGTGAAACATCGGTGTATGCGTGATATCCGAATCGCTCCGGTAAACCTTTCCGGGAGCAATTACTTTCAAGGGCGGTTTGCGTTTTTCCATGACCCGCACCTGGATAGGCGACGTGTGCGTCCGAAGGACAATATTGTCCGAAACATAGAAAGTATCCTGCATATCCCTTGCGGGATGATATTTGGGTATGTTGAGAGCCTCAAAATTATAATAGTCGCTCTCAACTTCGGGTCCTTCGGCAATATCAAAACCCATCCTGGTAAATATATCGCAAATCTGTTTTGTAATCTGTGTGATTGGATGAAGTGATCCGGGTAAAGCGGATCTTCCGGGTAACGATACGTCGATGAAGCCGTCTGAATCAGGCGCCCTGGCATCGAGACTATTTATTGCATCTTCAACAGCTTTTTCCAGAATTCTCTTTGTCTCATTTGCCCTCTCTCCTGCTTTCGGCCTTTCTTCGGGGGGGAGTTTTGAAATGCTTCTTAAAAACTGGGTAACAATGCCCTTTCTGCTCAGGTATTTCAGGGAAACCGCATTTAAGCTTTCTTTGCTTTTTGCCGTTTCAATTTCCCGAAGAGCATCCGAACATATCTGATCTATAGTTTTTTCCACTGATTTAGTTTTGCTTTTACAATTGCTTTAGGGGAAAAGGATTATATGCAATTTCATGCCTTATGTGAAGCGATTCCGGCCAGTTGCGCAAATCCGGAGGGATCTGAAATTGCCAGATCTGCAAGGACTTTCCTGTCAAGATCAATATTTGCGAGTTTAAGTCCGTGCATAAGCCTGCTGTACGACAGATTGTTCATCCTTGCAGCCGCATTTATCCTGATAATCCATAATCTTCTGAAATCCCGCTTGCAGACCCTGCGGTCGCGGTATGCAAATGCGAGCGCCCTGTCCACAGTATCTGCCGCCGTCCTGAATAATTTACTATGACCTCCACGGAAACCTTTGGCAAGTTTTAAAACTTTTTTCCGTCTATGTTTTGCCTTGAAACCTCTTTTAATACGCATATCTTTTCTCCTTCTATGAATAAATCAAGCTGCTTTTTTAAGATATATGTTTCTTCCCCGTTTAATTACCCGTTGGGAAGAAGCAGCCTAAGCTCCCTCTCATTTGACCTATCAATGAGACGGTGCTTGCGTAATGATCTTTTGCGTTTTGTGGTTTTTTTTGTAAGTATGTGACTTGCATGGGACTTGGCATATACAAATTTACCGGACCCTGTTTTTTTAAAACGCTTTGCTGCGCCACGATTTGTTTTTATTTTAGGCATGACTTTCTCCTTAATTTATTTTCAACCGGAAACTGTGCCCGGTTTTTAAGCAATATAACCAAAGTATGTATATAAAATCGTCGGCGTGAGCAATATACTTAAACTCACGCCAATTTACCGGCCTACTACTGGCAAGCCCTGCCTTTTAAGGCGGGAATCCGCAATCTTTGCAGAACTACAGGCAAACAATAAACAGATATTGTAGTGATTAAAAAGCTTCTTAAATTAAAAGCAGAAAAATCACTTGGGGGCTAAGACCATCATCATGGTACGGCCCTCAAATTTCGGCATTTGCTCCACAACTGTGGTTTCTGAAGTTTCACGCACAACTTTTTCAAGCAATTCTCTGCCAAGCTGCATCAATGTTATTTCGCGGCCTCTGAATACGACCGTTACTTTGACCTTGTCCTTTTTTTCAATGAACTTTTTGATATGATCTATTTTGACATTAAGGTCATGATCACTTGTCTTTGGGCGCACCTTGATCTCTTTAACCTGAAACGTACTCTGCTTCTTCTTAGCTTCCTGTTTTTTCTTTGTGAGCTCGTACTTGTACCGCCCGTAATCCATAATTTTACATACGGGTGGATTTGCATTTGGTGAAATCTCCACCAGATCGAGCCCGAAATCGGAGGCTGCTGCAAGAGCTCTGTAGGTCGGGAGAACGCCAACCTGATTTCCCTCGGGATCTATTACCCTTACCTCTTTTGCCCTTATATCCTGGTTAATATTTGTCTTGTCCGTTTTATCCGGTTTTCCTGATTGTCTGGATATAGCTATACCTACACCTCCCGCAGTCATAGTTGTTTATGCCGGTTTGCCAGCATTTTATTCAATAATAACAAATACTTACATGGCAGATTAATAATTATTGTTTATTTAATCTACAAAAACTATATTACAACTCAGGGAAATGCAAGAAAAATAATTACCCCCGGACTTTAACCGTGTGTTATGCAAAGTCTCAATATCTATTTTGACGAGTCAATTGATCTTGAACGATTTTTTCCTCCTTCGCGCGCTTCGTGCTCTTCGTGGTAAAATTGCTTTTTACGATTTCACCAATCGTCGGCCATCCGTAAACAAATTAAATGCCCCGCCCGTCTATAGATGTTAATATTGTAAAATTGCAGCGATGCTATACGCCGGGAAAACGACAATAACAACGGGATTTTTGATTTTTTACGAAGCCGTCAATATTGTATTGAAATAAGAGTGCCGTTATGAATATATAACCATCTGTCAAATATAATAAAACTTGATGAAAAACCGGAAGATGCACCAGATGAAATGTTTAAAAAAGGCAACCAGATGTGGGATTTTTCAATGGATGTCATGTACGCTTGCAACTCTGATACTGTCAAGTTGCTTAACGGTCGGACCTGAATATGTTCCCCCTGCAACAAAAGTCCCGACGGCATGGCATAGTGAATTAATGAGCGGGTTAACGGAAAAAGTCGCTGTTCCGGAAAGTCTTGCAAAATGGTGGTCGACGCTTAATGACCCGGTACTTTCGGACCTTATGGAAAAAGCGGTTGCAAATAATCCTGATATCGGGCAGGCACGAGCCAGAATTCGCGAAGAACGTGCGCGGCGGAATATCAGCAAAGCAGGACTTTTTCCAGCCGTCGATGCATCGGGTTCTTTTAAAAGGAGCAGAGGCAGCGAAGAAACAGGAAGCGGCAAAGAGTCAGACTTTTACTCGGCCGGTTTTGATGCAAGCTGGGAACTGGATATTTTTGGAGGTACCGGGCGGTCTCTTGAGGCTTCAACAGCAGAGCTCCAGGCAAGCGAAGAAAATTTGCGGGATGTTCTGGTTTCCCTCCTTGCAGAGGTTGCATTGAACTATACGGAAGTCCGCACCTTTCAGACCAGGATAGATGCGGCTGAAAAGAACCTTGCTGTTCAGGATCAGGCTCATCAAATGGCTCAATCACGGTACGCGGCAGGCTTAACCGGCGAAATTGCGGTTCAGCAGGCAAAATATAACCTCGAAAACACCCGTTCACAGATACCTGCTCTCAGAGTATCGCTTGAGGAAGCAAAGAACCGCATCGCAGTGCTCCTGGGAGAGAATCCCGGTTCTGTCCATGAGACATTGATGGAGCATAAACCGGTTCCGGCTTGTTCCCTGGAGATTGCGGTCGGCGTGCCTGCGGATGTTTTGCGGCGCAGACCCGATATTCGCCGTGCTGAGCGAAAGCTCGCAGCGCAGACCGCAAGAATCGGGGCAGCTACTGCAGATCTCTATCCGAAGCTGAGCCTTACCGGTTCGATCGGTTTTGAATCTCTTACCCTTGACAGATTGCTTTTAAGCGGAAGCAGGAGCTATGGATTTGGGCCTCGCGTTACATGGCCGGTTTTCAAAGCAGGTTCGATACGCAGCAATATTGAAGTCCAATCGGCTCTGAAGGAACAATTGCTTAACAAGTACGAATCCGCTGTTCTTAAAGCCCTGGAGGAGGTTGAGAATCAACTGACGGCATATGTGGAGGAACAAAACCGCAAACAGTCGTTGAGTGAGGCCAGGCAGGCTGCAATATGGGCGGTTGATCTGGCTCAAAACCAGTATAAGGCTGGGTTGACCGATTTTACAGGCGTGCTGGATGCCCAGAGATCGCTTTTATCATTTGAAGATAATCTTATACAGTGCGAGGGGAATATTACATCCAGCCTGGTGCGTCTTTATAAAGCACTTGGGGGGGAGTGGACTTCTCTGGCTCCTATCGATATCAATCAGGGGTCTAATAAATAGGAATTTGATAATATGAATAGCATAAACAAAGGAAATAATTCCGATATCAACCAAATCTTAAATATTAGTTCCAAATCAGGGCGCAGCAAACACTTGATGCGCTGGATTGTTTGGTTATTAATCGCTATCGTGGCAGCATTCGCGGTGATTAAATTGGGAACGGGCAACAGCTCTGACAAGGTGGAATACAAGACCGAAACTGTGCAGCGCGGGAACCTCATTGTCAGCGTAGTCACCACCGGCACGCTCCAGCCAACCAATCAGGTCGAAGTCGGCTCTGAGCTTTCTGGAATCGTGAGGACGGTCGAAGCGGACTACAACGACATTGTGAAAGTCGGCCAGATTCTGGCAAGACTGGATACTTCAAGGCTTGAGGCCCAGGTTCAGCAGAGTAAAGCCTTACTGGAAGCGGCAATAGCCAAAGTAAGGCAGGTACAGGCGACAGTTAAGGAGGCGGGCAATTCACTGGATCAGCTAAAGCGGGCCAGGGAATTGAGCGGTAACAGGTTGCCGTCTCAACACGATATCGATGCAGCGGAAGCCGTCCTTGAACGTTCTCTGGCCGATGAAACATCTGCCAGAGCTTCTGTCTCGCAGGCTGAAGCCAACCTCAGAATTGTCCGGACTGATCTGTCGAAAGCAGTAATTTATTCGCCGATTAAAGGCATAGTCCTGAAGCGTTCTGTTGAACCAGGGCAGACCGTTGCAGCATCGTTGCAGGCGCCTGTTTTGTTCACCCTGGCCGAAGATCTTACCAAGATGGAACTCCATGTTGATGTCGATGAGGCCGATGTGGACAAGGTGAAGAAGGGTCAAAAGGCCATATTTACGGTTGATGGCTATCCTGACCGCATTTTCACGGCTCATATTACACAGGTCCGCTACGGATCAAAAATAGTAAGCGGTGTTGTAACTTATGAAACCTTACTGAATGTTGACAATTCAGACTTATCATTGCGGCCGGGGATGACCGCCACAGCAAGTATAGTGATAAATAAAATTGATAATGCGGTTCTGATTCCGAATGCCGCCCTTCGTTTCACTCCGCCGACAAAAGACAAGGAAACATCACCCGGGAGCAGCAGCATAATCGGCAAGCTCTTCCCCCGCCCCAGACATCCGCAGACAAAACAAAAAACGGAGACAAAAGCCGACAGGAAAAAATCAAGAGTCTGGACTCTGAAGGACAGGCAGCTTTCCGAGGTTCCTGTGATGATCGGTGAGAGTGACGGAATAATGACCGAAATAACCGGCGGAGGTATCGAGCCCGGCATGAAGGTGGTTATCGACACGATAAGGATCGGACAATGATTACGCCTCCTGCCGGACAGGGTAATAGTAACCCGGTTATAGAGCTTAATGCAGTGACCAGGATATACGGCGCCGGCACGGCTGCGGTAAGTGCGCTGCAGGGCATTGATCTGAAAATTGAACATGGAGATTTCGTTGCGGTAATGGGCCCGAGCGGGTCAGGCAAATCGACCTGCATGAATATCCTGGGCTGCCTCGATACACCCTCATCCGGCACATATCGGTTTAAAGGAGTTGAAGTTGGAAAGCTTTCACGCGACCAGCGCGCCCTTTTGCGCCGGCACTATCTTGGATTTGTCTTTCAGGGATTCAATCTTTTAAACCGGACGTCAGCTTTGGAGAACGTCGAACTTCCTCTCATCTATCGAGGAACGCCTGCGGGAGAGCGTCGAAAAATAGCTCGCAAAGCCCTTGCGGCCGTTGGACTCAATGGCTGGGAAACCCACACCCCTGCAGAACTTTCGGGCGGGCAGCAGCAACGCGTGGCCATAGCCCGCGCCATTGTTGCATCCCCTGAAGTGCTGTTTGCCGATGAACCGACAGGAAATCTGGATTCGGCACGGAGCCGTGAAATCATGGAACTTATGACTGCTTTCAACCTTGACCGCGGCATCACCATAGTGATGGTGACTCATGATGCTGTCATGGCGGCATATGCGAGAAGGATTGTCCGGTTCATGGATGGAATCATTGACAAAGAGGAGCAAAACGGGGTTGAAGAATAATGTTTCTTGAAACGATTTTTATAGCCATGCGCGAAATTCGCCGCAATGTCATGCGGTCATCGCTTACGATCCTGGGCATCGTTATCGGGGTTGCTGCCGTAATCACTATGGTGACTGTCGGTGACGGAGCAACGAGACAGGTAGCCTCTGAGATATCGAGTCTCGGTAGCAATCTGCTTGATGTGCGTCCCGGGCAGAGCTTCCGCGGACCCGGCGGAACCCGGTCAGGCGCTCCGATGTTTAAAATAGCCGATGTAGAAGCCATTGAAAGAGAAGTTTCCGGGCTGGTAGGTGTGGCGCCTATTACCGGCAGGTCGGCGCAGGCTATTTATGGAAACGAAAACTGGGCCACAAATATTACGGGCAGCACAAATAACTTCCTGCAGGTGAGGAATTGGGCGCTATCCGGCGGTCGCCGGTTTAACGACGGGGAATTGAGGGCCGGGGCGGCTGTGTGCATCATCGGCGCCACAATCCATAAACAGCTTTTCGGGGAACAGGACCCGGTGGGCCGAACAATCCGCCTCGAAAAAATTTCGTGTCAGGTTATAGGCGAGTTTAAATCCAAAGGCCAGTCAGGTTTCGGAACGGATCAGGATGATTTTGTGCTCATTCCATTGCGTACGGTGCAGCGGAGAATTGTGGGCAACAATGATATCAGTTCTATCTCAGTATCGGCAAAAGACGGGGTTTCCACCGAAAAAGTGAAGGAGGATATAGAGCGGCTGTTTCGTGAACGGCGACATCTCGGGAAAAAAGAAGAAGATGATTTTAATGTCAGGGATATGCAGGAAATTGTCAAAACATTGACCGGAACAACACGCCTGCTCACAGCTCTTCTCGGAGCTGTGGCTGCGGTCAGCCTGCTGGTTGGAGGGATTGGCATAATGAACATCATGCTTGTCTCAGTTACAGAAAGGACAAGAGAGATAGGCATACGGCTCGCCATAGGCGCCATGGAAAAACAGGTTCTGATGCAGTTCCTTATTGAAGCGGTTGTTCTTTCATGCTTCGGGGGTATAATTGGAATAATACTCGGAATCGCGGCTGCCGCAGCCGGCGCAAGCGCCCTGAAGGTGCCTCTTATTCTTAACATTGGAATAATTGTCATTGCATTTGTGTTTTCTGCTGCAGTGGGCGTAGTCTTCGGGTTCTTTCCCGCAAGGAAGGCCGCATTGCTTGATCCTATCGAAGCGCTTCGTCATGAGTGATCCGGGCATCAGTATCTGGAATCGGCGTAATCCACCCAGCCGCCTGCCGTAACCAGCGCTCTGTCAAAATCCGAAATCTCAAATTCTACAGATTCTTTTATTCTGCCTGAATTCAGGATAAAAGCGCTTTTGTCAAAAAGAGTCTCTATTTCAGTTTCGCGGTTTGAAAAAAGTGAAAACATCCTGTTTATGATTTCAGGGGAAAGCTCAACCGCCATCATTCCGCAGTTAAACATGTTCCTTTTAAAGATCCTGGCAAAACCCGACGCAATGACAAGATTGATGCCGTTTGCTTCAAGCGCCCACGGAGCATGCTCCCTTGATGATCCGCAACCGAAATTTTCCCTTGTTATGATAACGCTTTTCCCCTTGATATCCTTTTTATTGTCAAAGCCTTTAAGACTTATCCCTTCGAAAAGATAGGGTTTTAAAGCCTCTTTCGTATTTTCAGCAAGGTATCTTGCGGGAATAATCTCGTCCGTGTTTATATCCGACCTGTCAAGAAAAAGCGCTTTTCCGCTGAAATTTTTCATAATCTTTTATCTGTCTTTAAATAATTTTGAATTTGTTATATGACCAGCTATAGCAGTTGCAGCAGCAGTGGCCGGGCTCATCAGATGCACCATTCCGCCTTTTCCCATCCGCCCGTTAAAGTTCCTGTTCGTGGTGGAGGCGCAGGCTTCTCCTTCGGCAAGGACTCCGTTGCTCATTCCGAGGCAGGCGCCGCAGGTCGGATTTGTGACGCAAAATCCGGCTTCAAGAAAAACGGCGATGAGTCCCTCATCGAGGGCCTGCCGGTAAATTTTAGGAGTAGCAGGCGAAACAACACCCCGCAGAGAATCGCTTATTTTATTCCCCTTTAATATTCCCGCCGCTACCCTCAAGTCATCTATTCTTCCGTTTGTGCATGAGCCTATGTAGACCTGATCGATTTTCGTGTCTTCCATCTCCTTTACCGGTTTAACATTGTTGGGTCTGTATCCGAATGTCGCCACCGGCTCAAGGCTTGAAATATCATGTTCAATTATATCCGCATATGAGGCATCAGGATCGGAACAGAATCTCCGAAATGCCTCGAGGGCTTTATCTTTTGTTTTATAGTCATCCCGGATAAACTCCCACAGGTATTCTGCGGTTGTTATGTCCGGAGCGCATATTCCGAAAGTCGCTCCGGCTTCTATTGCCATGTTGCAGATTGTCATTATCGCATCCATGCTCATTGAT
>CAYVMK010000026.1:0-11707 GCA_964452445.1 uncultured Desulfonema sp.
CTTTCTTTAAGCACGCGATGTTATTTGATAGATAGGACTGAACAAAAACATCCTGTCTGGGACTCCTTTTTTATTGACAACAAACAATATTAATTTTATATGAGATTTTTGGCGATATGTCGTTTTTTACAGGAATATCCTTAAACATACTTACAAATATGCCAATGCGAGGGAGGTGACCGCACAAGCTCCGAGTCTGAAGTTAAATATCTCAATCTGTATTCTTAGTCATATTAACAAAATGGAGGTAAAACAATGAAACATAAGACCCCTTTGTTGGATCAGCTTGAAAGCGGGCCATGGCCGAGCTTTGTATCTGATCTAAAGCAAGAGGCAGAAACAAGAGCTAAAAATGTAAAAGGCGTGGACTACCAGATTCCGGTAGACTGTTGCGATGATCTGCTTGGAATTCTGGAACTTTCTTACAAGCACAAAAGGACTCACTGGAAACATGGTGGAATTGTGGGTGTTTTTGGTTATGGTGGCGGCGTTATCGGAAGATATTGTGATCAACCGGAAATGTTCCCAGGTGTTGCTCATTTTCATACCATGCGTGTCAGCCAGCCAGCCGGTAAGTTTTACACCACGAAATACCTGAAACAGCTTTGCGACCTTTGGGAACTTCGCGGCAGCGGTATTACAAACATGCACGGATCAACCGGAGATATTATCTGGATTGGCACGACAACTCCGCAGCTCGAGGAAATCTTTTTTGAATTGACCCATACATTTAATCAGGATTTGGGGGGTTCCGGTTCAAACCTGAGAACTCCTTCAGATTGTATCGGCCAGGCACGCTGCGAATATGCGTGTTACGACACACAGGCAATATGCCATGCTCTCACTAATGATTATCAGGACGAACTTCATCGCCCGGCATTCCCCTATAAATTCAAGTTCAAATTTGACGGCTGCCCCAACTGCTGTGTAGCATCAATCGCACGCTCGGATATGTCATTTATAGGTACCTGGAAAGATGACATCAGGATCGATCAGAAAGCTGTTAAAGCGTATGTCGGCGGCGAATATGCTCCTAATGCTGGAGCTCATTCAGGGCGAGACTGGGGTAAGTTTGATATCCAGAAAGAAGTCGTTAATCTTTGCCCGACAGGATGCATGCGTTATGAAGGCGGCAAACTCGAAATCAACAACAGAGAGTGTACTAGGTGCATGCACTGCATCAACGTTATGCCGAGAGCGCTGAGAATCGGTAACGAGAGAGGCCTTTCAATACTGGTTGGCGCCAAGGCTCCGATTCTTGACGGCGCCCAGATGGGTTCTCTCCTTGTTCCTTTCATTAAATGTGAAGAGCCTTATGACGAAATCAAGGAAGTTATCGAAGCTGTCTGGGATTGGTGGATGGAAGAAGGAAAGAACCGTGAAAGACTTGGCGAATTGATCAAACGCCAGGGTTTCCAGAAACTTCTTGAAGTAACAAACATCAAACCGATGCCGCAGCATGTTAAAGAGCCGAGATCCAATCCTTACATCTTCTGGAAAGAGGAAGAGGTTGAAGGCGGATTTACTCGTGACATTAACGAATTCAGAAAATACCATAAGAGATAGGGGGTAAAGACCATGGCATTCATATCCTCAGGATACAACAAAGACAAACCGATGGAAAACAGGATAACCGACATCGGTCCTAGAAAATACGATGAGTTCTATCATCCGGTAATTGCAAAAAACAAAGGCAAATGGCTGTATCATGAAATTCTTGAACCGGGTGTTCTGGTTCATGTTTCAGAAACAGGCGATAAGATATTTACAGTAAGAGTCGGCGGTTGCCGCTTAATGAGCTGCACACATATACGCGAAATCTGCGAAATCGCAGACAAGCATTGCGGCGGATATTTAAGGTTTACAACCAGAAACAACATAGAGTTTTTCGTCGACAGCCTGGATAAAGTTGCTCCTCTAAAAAAAGACCTTGAGAGCAGAAAATTCGCAGGCGGAAGTTTCAAGTTCCCGGTCGGCGGCACAGGCGCCGGAATCACAAACATTATTCACACACAGGGATGGATACACTGCCACACACCGGCCACTGACGCTTCCGGCCCGGTTAAAGCCACAATGGATGTGCTGTTTGATGATTTCAAAAGCATGAGGATGCCGGCTCAACTGCGCGTTTCTCTTGCCTGCTGTCTCAACATGTGCGGCGCCGTTCACTGCTCTGATATCGCAATTCTCGGATATCACCGCAAACCGCCTATGATTGACAATGAGTATCTCGACAAGATGTGCGAAATTCCGCTTGCAATAGCCGCATGTCCAACAGCGGCCATCAAGCCCGCAAAAATTGAAATCGGTGGTGTAAAACTTAACAGCGTTGCCGTAAACGCCGAAAGGTGCATGTTCTGCGGCAATTGTTACACAATGTGCCCCTCGATGCCTCTTGCAGACGATGTCGGCGACGGCATAGTAATCATGGCGGGCGGCAAGGTTTCAAACAGGATAAGCGCTCCCAAATTTTCTAAAGTTGTTGTCGCCTTTTTACCCAACGAAACGCCTCGCTGGCCACAGACAACCGCTGTAATTAAGAAAATGGTGGAAGCTTATGCCAAGGACGCTAACAAATATGAACGTCTTGGTGAATGGGCTGAAAGAATCGGGTGGGAAAGATTTTTTGAGAAATGCGAACTTCCGTTTACTCACCATCTCATTGATGATTTCCGTGATCCGGCGTATTTTACATGGCGCCAGACAACGCAGTTTAAGTTCTAGCAGTTCAGTAACTGATCAGGTATCAGGTGGTATCAGGGGTCGGGTGTCAGGGGAAAGCCAGTAATGATAAAAAGCTATCGAGAAAAATATCAGTCCCTGGCTCCCGATCTCCGACACCTATCCCCCGTGAACGGTTACGTAAATTCTTATACTAGTAAATTATGAGGCTAAATAATGGACAAAGAAGCTTTGAAAAAAGTGATTGTAGAAACTCTTGAAGGAAAAAAGGGCAAATCCAAGTTTTATCTGAAAGACTTCTACGCAATGGCTCCGGATGAGAAACCAAGAGAAGTAAAAAATCTTGTAAATCAAATGGTGCAGGAAGAGATTCTTGAATACTGGTCAAGCGGAAGCACCACCCTGATCGGTCTCAAAGGGGTCGGCAAACAAGCTCATGCAGAAGATGAAGATTAACTTTCTTCCATGATGCAGGACTATATGGTTTTTCCCAGAATCGTTATTTCGGCCATCAGGGGTGGATCAGGAAAAACCATAATATCTACCGGAATTATTGCTGCTTTAAAAGCCGCCGGAAAACAAGTATCTCCTTTCAAAAAAGGTCCTGATTATATTGACGCGGGCTGGCTTGCTCTTGCTGCAGGCCGGCCCTGTTATAATCTGGACACATTCCTTACACCTGTTGATCGGGTTCTAACTTCATTTTACTCCCACTCTCTTTATACTGATTTGTCGGTTATTGAAGGAAACCGCGGTCTTTATGACGGAATTGATCTTGAAGGAATCACCAGCACGGCCGAGCTTGCAAAACTTCTCAGGGCGCCTGTAATATTATGCATTGATTGCACCAAGAGTACCCGGACTATAGCGGCAGTTGTTTTAGGCTGCATTCATTTTGACAAAAATGTTGATATAAAGGGTGTAATATTAAACAGGGTTGCCGGCGCAAGGCATGAAAACATATTAAAAAAAAGCATTGAACACCACACAGGGGTGCCTGTACTAGGTTCCATCCCTAAACTCAACAGGCAAAGTTTTCCTGAAAGGCATATGGGACTTATACCGACACCCGAACATAAATGGGCAGCCGACTCCATCGCTGCCGCAGCAGAAATGGCCGTCAAATATATCGATCTTGTCAAACTGGCACAAACAGCTTTCGATTCACCGGACCTGCCGGCAGCAGGGAGTGCGGAAGAGATACTGGAAAAGAAAGATGCCGATCCGGCAGCAGCTTTCAAAATAAAACCCAGAATCGGAATTATGAGAGATTCCGCATTTCAGTTTTACTATCAGGAAAATTTCGACGCCCTTATTTCTGAAGGCGCAGAATTGATATATACAAGCCCTCTGTCGGATAAAACAATTCCGGATGTTGACGCCCTTTATATCGGCGGAGGCTTTCCCGAAACTCACGCGAAAGAACTTTCTGAAAACACTTTTTACAAAGAAGAATTAAAAGCCCTGGCTGTAAAAGGACTCCCAATATATGCGGAATGCGGCGGATTGATGTATCTGGGAAAAGAACTTTTTCTTGACGGCGTGACATATGCCATGGCCGATCTTCTTCCCATAACCTTCGGATTTTCTAAAAAACCTCAGGCCCACGGTTACACCATTGTCATGGTTGAAAAAAATAATCCGTACTATAAAGTCGGAATGGAAATCCGTGGACACGAATTCCATTATTCAAGCGTTCTCAAATGGGATGGGGAAGAGAAATATCTTGCATTCGGTTTAAAAAGAGGCTCTGGACTCATCAATAACAGAGACGGCGTTGTTTTCAAAAATATTCTTGCCACATATACCCACATTCACGCACTGGGAACACCGGCATGGGCAGAGGCCATGATAAGAAATGCTGTCGGATACAGGGATAATAAAAAAGCAGGGCCGGCATCTCTGTGAAGAAACCAGCCCTTAATAATTATTCCATCTGTAAATTTATTTACTTCTTTGCATGACATTTTACGCAGGTCGTAGGAGCAGCCTTTGAATTATTTTTCTTGTTGAATGCCTTGTGACAGCCCTGGCAGTTATCATGAACAGCTTCTGCATGATACTCGAGGGCTTCCTTCTTTGAAAGCTTTGGCGCATTTTTTCCTTTTGGTTTCTCGCCCGGTTTCTTATGACACTCGATGCAGCTCTGAACCTTGTCCCCTGCTTTAAGGCTGGATAGTGGCTTGCCTTTTGCGTCATGATGGCAATCCCCGCAAGTAGCCTTGTATTCTTCAGAATGCTTCTTGTGCGAAAATGAAACTAGGCCCTTTTCGTGTTTTTCATATCCCTTTGTTTCCATCTTGATTACATCAGGGACTGTCGTTCCAGCAAAAATAGCTGCTGAAAGAAAAAGGGTTGCAATTCCAATAACCGACATCACCAACAATAATGACTTTGCTTTCATAAATTCCGTTTACCCCCTTTCAGGTTTTAATTAATCTCTACAACATTACCTTTACCGACTTTGTTTTTACGTTTATTCTTATCAATACCTCAAAAACCTGTCAATCACAAAGAACATCACAGCTTCCGATACCTGGCAAATAGTTTTTTCCCGATCATCCGTCGGTCTTTTTCTCCTTCTTTTTCCCAAAAAAGATGGCGCCAACAATACTTATTTCATATAGAAGCATAAGGGGAAACGCCATAAGTACCTGAGACACAACATCCGGCCCCGGAGTCAGAATAGCGGCAACAAGAAATATTAAAAGAATCGCATACTTCCTGTTTTTTCTCAAAAAATCGACCGTAACAATACCAAGTCTTGCCAGAAAAACAATAACAAGAGGAAGTTCAAAAACAAGCCCGAAAGCGAGCATCGTCACAGAAGCAAAACTTAGATACTCATTCATAGATGGAAGCGGCTGTATAACATCTGTTGCAAAACTGAGAAAAAACTTGAAAGCAAAAGGGAAAACAACAAAAAAACAGAATAGAGATCCTCCAACGAAAAAAAATACAGATAATAAAACTATTGGAACAAAATACCGTCTTTCCTTCTGATAAAGACCGGGACCCACAAAAGCCCAGAACTGGTATATAATGACCGGCGAAGCGAGAATTATGCCTGCAAGAAAAGAGACCTTCATATATGTAAAAAAAGCCTCTGTGAGACCTGTAAAAATAAGTTTATCCCCGGGCCGCATTTCCCGGACAAGAGGAATCGTCAGGATCTCAAATAGTTTCTCCTTAAATCCATATGCTATCACAACGCCTATGCCGATTGCGACAAAGCAGATTATAAGGCGCTTTCTCAGTTCTTCCAGGTGAGCTGTAAAAGGAATTTTATCACCCTCTCTCATCTTTAAGCGATTCCTTTTGAGTCTTTTTCCTCTACATCACTTTTATCGTTACATTTATCATCAATATTATCGCCAGGGAGCGCTGAAGGAGTTTCAATATTTTCCTGTTCGTTCACTGCTTCCGCCTTATCCACTATCTCTTTTTCATTTATGCCGTCGAAAGCTTTTTTTACTTCTGTCAGATTGGATTCAACTTCCATTGTCTCCTTGAATTCATTTGTAGCTTTTTTCAATTCGCCGAATATGCGACCGAGAGTTTTTGCAAGGCCTGGAAGTTTGTCGGGACCAATAACAATAAGCGCTATAACAGCTATGACAATCAGTTCCGGCATTCCTATGCCAAGCATATTTTTTTCTCCCCAACAAAGGTATTTGCTAATTCTCTTATAATCACAGGGCTTTTCTCAGTACCGATTTTACGGCAAATAGTCAAGACAGCATGAAATAAACCGGACAGGTATTCCCTGATGCATAAGGAGTCGTTACGAAATAGCTGTTACTTTCTTGACCATTTCGTTACGACTCCTTATGCCGTTCTTGCAATTTAAATGGTGCGGTTATTTTATTCCAACGGCTTAATCATTATTCGGATAAGGTTTTAGAATCAGAAAATACAAACTCCCCTTATGCTGCATGCTACCGGCGGCTATTTCAGCATATTTTCCGTTTCCCCAGAAAATATCGGCCCGGTCAGGACCGCGAATCGCACCTCCCGTATCCTGGTTTAAAACAAACTTGTCGCTTTTTATCCATCCGGTGATTTCTCCGTTTCCGCTCACCAGAGGCTTTACGGTTTCAATATAGACAAGACCGGCCAGGGGAAATATGCGTCTGTCCAAAGCTACAGATCTTCCTGGTGTCAGTTTTACATCCAGATATCCCCGTGGTCCGTCTTCTTCAGTTTTAAAGAAAACATAGCTTGGATTGTAGTTCAAAATGTCCTGAGCATCTTCGGGGTTGGAATCTAAATATGCCCGGATCCTTTGCATAGACATTTCGGAATGCGGAATAATTTTTTTCTGAATCAGAAGGTTGCCAATACTTTTATATGGGCGCCCATTTGAAACATGATAATGAATATTTATCGTCTCACCATTATCAAGGAGAATCTTTCCGGATCCCTGAATCTGAAGGAAAAAAAGATCAACCGGCTCTTTTACCCACGCAAGAACAGGCGCCTTACCTTCAAGCATTCCTCCGGTTTCAATTTCCTTTCGTTCATAATAAGGGACAACGGTTTGCCCTGTATATCTTCCCGTTATTTTTTCTCCCTCGTATTTCAGAGAAAATAATGAAAGGTCTATTGAAATAAGATCCGAAGGGGTTCCATAAACAGGATATTTATATATGTCGCTCTTTAAAAGACTTCCTTCCAAAAGAGGTTCATAATATCCGGTAAAAAGAACCTCCCCGCTTCCATTGCTTCCGGTTGATTTATAGACATAATATTTTTCATTGATGTATTTTCTTAATTCATCAGCAGAAGACTTTTTTTCTGTAAATTCAAGAAATTTAACCAAAGAATCGACCATATGAGATGTTTCATATACATCCTGCCCGAATTTAAATTTCATATCTCCGGGTCTTTTCTTAAGATATGAGAGGCTCTGCCGTATGCTATGCGCCAAATTGTCATACTCCATATCATCAACAAATTCAGGATATTCGGAAGAAGATAACTTTACAAGCGCTACGGGTTCCGGGGCCGGCTTAAGAATTCTTCCAAAACACCCATATAAAAACAGGGTAAAAAAAGAGGAGATCAGCAAAACGGATATTTTTATGGGTTGAACCGATTTTAAATTATTCATGTAAGGTTATTTTAAATGCTCACCGGAACAGATTTGATTTTTCTCTGACAAATTTTCCGCTCTTCCCGCCTTGTTTTTCAATAAGAAATATATCTGAAATGGTCATTTCTCTGTCGTATGATTTGCACATATCGTATATTGTCAAAGCCGCAACCGAAACCGCGGTCAGAGCCTCCATTTCAACACCGGTCCGTCCAAAAAGCCTGACGGAGGCCTCTATTCTTATACTTTTTGCAGATTCATCCGGATAAAAATCAACCGCTACATGGGTTAAATTCAAAGGATGGCACATCGGTATAATGGCTGATGTATTTTTCGCGGCCATGATTCCGGCAATCCGCGCAGTTTCAAGAACATTTCCCTTTTTTACCTTCCGGTTCTTTATCATCCTGAAAGTGGACGGATTCATGGAGATAATACCCTGTGCTACGGCTTTCCTGTCTGTCGGTTCTTTTTCTGTGACATCAACCATACGGACACTGCCCTTTTCGTCAATATGAGTAAAAAAAGGCATTATATGATTCCTTTATAAATAAAACTCGGTCTTTTTCGTTACGGTTGTCTTGATTGCATTAAGAGTATCATTCAGCGTCATAATCACATTATCGCGGATATCGCCTGCAACGACAAGAAGCATAACATCATCTCCGACAGAAAGCTCTTTATCTTCTTCAATCTCAACAAGTATCTCGACAATTCCCGGTCTCTTTTTGTTTTCATCTATGATCTTCATTAATTTTGTGTGATCGACCGCGATTTTAAGCCCCGATACTTTCCGCCCGTCACGGGATGTTCCCCGGACCACTCCGTTGTGGCATAATATCATCCCCACCCTGTCATAATCCTGATGCTTTTTTATCTTATCAATAAGTATTGACGGATTCATATTTATTCTCCGCTTGCACTAATAACTGCAACCGTTAACCTCTTTTGCCTTTTCAAGTGAAGATGGGTTATTGACATTAAAAAAAGATGTCAATTCCGGATCTTTTACCCGTATTTCATCTTCTGAAATCTTTACAACGCGAACTTTGGTGAAAAATCTTTGAATTTTATATTCCTGCTTATCAAGCTGATTTTCTATCTGTTTCAAGCATCTTTTTGAATAAACGGCACAAAGAGGCTCTATACCTGCAGAAGTTTCGGGAATAATTATGTCTATTTGCGGTTCAACAGCGCAAATAATAGTTTTGATCAGCTCTTTTTTTAAGAAGGGGATGTCACAAGCCGTAATAAAAACATGAGAACCGGTTGCATAAAAGAGTCCTGCATGTATCCCTGTAAGGGAACTTCTTGCAGGATAAATGTCCGTTACAATTTTAAAATCCCAGCCGAGATATTTTAACGGATCATTTGTAACAAGAATAATTTCTTCAAAGAGCTCTCTGAAAACATCGTATATATGATCAAGAATTCGCTTATTCCCGATCTGAATAAAGGCTTTGTTGGCACCCGAAAAGCGTGAATTAAGCCCGCCTGCCAGTATTACACCTGAATAAGACGAAAGCATGTAAAATTGCCTTTCAACCTATTATCAATTGATATGTACTCTTATAAGACGGCTTTGTAAAAAGTCATATGCGAACGGTTTTGAGATTTTTAGAAAAGTGAGCATATCGGGACTTTTTACGAAACCATCAACATGAATCCACAATAGATAAAACATCACGCAAAATCAAGGCTATTCGAACAGGCATTAAACAGATTAAGGTTATCATTTATCTCTTGAACAATATAACACGCATGATATAATAATTTATATTATTTATATTGGTTATTATCATATAAGGTAAAGCTTATCAACTTTACAACACCTTACAAGACCGATACCGGAGAAGCCATGAAAAAATCATATCCAATACTTGATGCAGCGGATATAGAGCGTATTGTCACCAGAATTACCCATGAAATACTCGAGGTTCACAAGGGCGCCGAAAAGCTGTCCCTTATCGGAATTCAAACACGCGGCGTTTTTCTTGCCAGAAGGATACAGTCTTTAATAAACAAAATTGAAGGAATTGAAATACCGGCCGGTGTAATCGATATCACTCTTTACCGGGACGATTGGACAAGAATTAGCCATCATCCGGTCGTCCAGGCCACCGATATTTTCTTTTCCATCGATGAAAAGCAGATTGTCCTGGTTGATGATGTACTTTTTACCGGCAGGACAATAAGAGCTGCAATGGATGCGATCATGGATTACGGAAGGCCGGACCGTATAGAGCTGGCCGTCCTTGTCGACAGAGGGCATAGAGAGCTTCCTGTTCAGGCAAACTATGTCGGCAAACATATTGCTACAAGGCGGCTTGAAACAGTGAATGTGCTTTTGTCCGAACATGATGGAACCGACCAGGTCGTATTGGAAAAAGGATAAATTATGGGCGTAAATGAACACAGAAAAAATGCCCCGGGTAGAATCCGAATAGGCGTCATTTCAGTTTCAACGACAAGGTCTGAAGAAAACGACGAAAGCGGAGGCTGGATAAAAAAAACTGCGATAAAAGAAGGTCATGATGTTGTCTTCTATCAGGTTGTTTCTGATGACGTTTACAGAATAACGGAAACAATCCGGAAAGCTCTCCATGACCTTGATCTGCAAGCCCTTTTATTGACGGGAGGCACCGGGATCGGCAGCAGAGATGTGACAATTGAAGCGGTGCGTCCTTTATTTGAAAAAGAACTTTCTGCGTTCGGACCTCTTTTCTGCCGGCTTAGTTTTGAAGAAATAGACTCGGCAGCCCTATTATCCCGCGCCACAGCGGGGGTTATCGGAAAAACCCTGGTATTTTGCATGCCGGGCAGCCTGAAAGCCTGCAAACTTGCTTGCAAAGCCTTGATATTTCCGGAGCTGGGACATCTTGTAAAACATGCTTTCGAGGAATAATTGATCATGGCAAATTTATTCCGGGGATCACAAAATCCATCTCCGGGAACCCATATACTGATGTTTGCGGGTGACACGCAGACTTTTATTTTAACACTTCCGGCGCCTCTGAAAGGAAGCGCCTGGCTCCGCACAAACCTGGGTCATGCCGGAACCGGCAGGAACGAAATAATAAGAGAAGTTCTTTACGATGAGCCGCCTCTTGGAAGGGGTTGGCTCGACCTTCCCATGAAGAAGATCAGTGAAGTGTCTTTCCGAATAACCGTTCCTTTATGCGAAGTCGGGCACTTTGAAGCAAAATGCTTCTTTTTACAAGAAGGCGATGTAAATCCTGCCTGGCCCGAAGGCACAAATACCATAATCAATGTGGAACCGGCAGGCGCCTGTTGCGCCAACATTATTTACAATGCCTTCGTACGGCAGTTCGGCCCCAATAAAGACGGCAGGGGCCTCCCGGACCCAACGGAAGAAAAATGGATACAAAACCTTGACGGAAAAGGATATACCGTAATCCCTAAATCGGGAACCTTCCGCGATCTCATCCGGGAACTCGATTTTATTATCGGCATGCTGGGAATAAGAATCGTTCAGCTTCTTCCGATTAACCCCACTCCGACAACGTACGCCCGCATGGGCCGTTTCGGAAGCCCTTTCGCAGCTTTAGGTTTTACATCCGTCGATCCTGCGCTGGCTGAATTCGATCCCCGCGCAACTCCTCTTGAACAATTCATCGAACTGGTTGATGCAGTTCATGAGCGCAGCGCAAAAATCTTCATCGATATTGCCATCAACCACACGGGGTGGGGCGCCTCCCTGCACGAAACCCATCCGGAGTGGCTCGTGCGCGGCAATGACGGACGTATCGAAGTCCCCGGCGCATGGGGTGTGCGCTGGGAAGACCTCACAATGCTCAACTACTCAAGAAAGGATCTCTGGAAATACATGGCGGATGTATTCCTGACATGGTGCCGCAGAGGAGTTGACGGCTTCCGCTGTGATGCCGGCTACATGATTCCAGTTCCCGC
>CAYVMK010000027.1:0-10398 GCA_964452445.1 uncultured Desulfonema sp.
CAATCTTTACTATTTCAGGATCAGGCTTTACAGGCGTTCTTCCGAAATACCCGAGAACCATTTTGCCGTATCCGTCCGTTATCTTCTTCCACGGACCCTGAGTGACATTGGCGTATGCCTGCTGGAAGTAAAACTGGGAAACCGGCGTAACCGACGTGCCGAATCCGCCGCGCGCGATGCATTCGGACATCGCCTCAATTACCTTTGAATACAGATGAAGAGTGCCGGTGTCTCTCATCATCATCGTATTCGCCGTCAGCGCCCCTCCAGGCATCGGGGAGAGAATGACCTCGGATGATATTTTCTGGGCTTCCGGAGGAAAGAAATAGTCTTTGAGGCACTCCTGCTGGACGCGGTTCGCTTCAAGTATCCTGTTCACATCAATATCAAGGGTGTATTGTGTGCCTTTAAGAGCGTGCCACATGGACAGAAGATCGGGCTGGCACGTGCCTCCGGAAAGAGGCGCGCGCGCAAGGCATACGCCGTCGCATCCGCCCTCGATTGCCGCCTTGTACTGGGTAATTCCGATTCCCGCCGTTTCATGGGTGTGCATCCAGATAAGCGCATTATCTCCAAGCAGCTTTCGCGCCGCCTTTATTGTCTCGTACACCTTGTTCGGGTTTGAAGTCCCGGAAGCGTCCTTGAAACAGATCGAATCATAAGGAACCCCGGAATCGAGAATATCCTTTAATGTTTTCAGGTAAAACGCCGGATCATGGGCGCCGGAGCATCCCGGCGGAAGCTCCATCATCGTAACTACAACCTGGTGATGAAGACCCGCGTTTTTAATGCACTGTCCCGAATATACAAGGTTGCGGACGTCGTTAAGCGCGTCGAAATTCCGTATATGCGTGATGCCGTGTTTTTTAAACATTTTTGCGTGGAGATCGATCATATCTCTCGGCTGGGCCGACAGCGCCACCACATTGATCCCTCTTGCAAGCGTCTGGAGGTGGGCCCCGGGGCCTGCGGCCTTCCTGAACCGGTCCATCATATCAAAGGCGGATTCCCCGCAGTACATGAAAAGGCTCTGGAATCTTGCGCCTCCCCCTGCTTCGAGGTAATTTATGCCTGCATGGACCGCCGCCTCAACTGCAGGAAGAAAATCATCCGTCAGCACCCGCGCGCCGAAAACCGATTGAAATCCGTCCCGAAATGAAGTGTCCATAAAACTGATTTTTTTCATCATTATCACTCCTTTAAAATATGAATGAACAGATTGGCCGAACCGATAAATCTCATTTTCTGCCGGCTCTGTGCGCCGAAACCGAAGCGCTTATGACCGCCATAATCTTTCGCTTATCTTCAGACGGCGGCAATGCGCTGACTTTTCTCCTTGCCTTGAATTCATATGCAGTCGCCTCTTTTTCCGTAAACGGTTTCAGGAGTCTGGCGGAAAGATGGACGATCACCACCAGCAGACCCAGAAATGCACAAACCACCGCCATTCCCAGCAATGTAAGTTTTAATCCTTCGATAATCATAAATCCTCGCCAATTATGTTTGATGATTTTTTGCGAAGCCGTTATCTTTAAATGCCATATCATAATTATAAAATAAAGTCGGAATAATTATGATTTTAATGTAAGAAATTTTCTTGCAAAAAGAATCGTGAGCGCCGGTTAATTTGGCATAATTCCGGCACTATGTTTCTCCGATCGCACAAAAGGGCCATTTCCGGATGGAAACTATTTGTTTTTCAGTTTTTTCAGCTCCACCACCAGAGCCCCGAACTCGAGCCCTTTATTGATGTCGGCCATGTGTGTATATCTTAAGATGCCTTCCTTGTCTATAACAAAGAGCGTCCTTGTCACTTAAGAAGTAAAGGAGGTTTTTGAGAGATATCTGTTTCGGGAAATAGGATGGGAGCATGCATTGGCTTTACTCAAGATTAGAAGGCGTCAGTTTTTTAAATTGTTAAAAGCCTACCGAGAGGGCCCAGACCGCTTTTCTTTGGATTATAAAAGGAAAGTGCCTCCTCGGAAGGTGGATGCCAAGGCTGAGGCTAGTATTATCCGGGAGCTCAAGAAGGAAGCCCGGATTATCCAAGACAAGAGCAATCCGGTTAAGAACTGCAACTACAGCTATGTTCGTGAGATTCTGGAGACCAAGCACAAGATATCCGTGTCTTTGCCGACAATCATCAGTCGGGCGTCGTTACAGGCTTCGGTTGTCCGCTAAAATACTATGTCGATAATCATTCGATCTTTCGGTTTGTGGAAAGACGGAATACGGTTTGGCAGAAGAGTCACGTTGGAGAAGAAGAAGCCGTTGTACGATGGAAGGAGGTTATATCGGGACTTGATGATCGTGTTAAAAAGAACTTAAGGCTGTCCGGGCAGCGAATAGATATTAAAGCACTTACAGAGAAAATATCTGAAAGGTATAATATTTCTATTGGTGAACTTCGATCAGGGAGCCGAAGAAGAGCAGTGGTGAAAGCCATGTGTGCAATATCGTGGATCGGTGTCAGGGAGCTGGGTTATTCCGGGGCTGATGTTGCGCGATATCTTGGCGTTACGAACTCTTGCGTGACGCGGTTGATATCGGCAGAGGGGAAGCAGGATATAGGACATGAATTTAGAGTTGTGAACGTTCTGCACGAACGTTTCCTATCGTTCCCCAACAATACGGATTTGCAACAAAAAAAGGCGTGAGTCGTAGATCTTGTATCGAATTGCGAACGACGATCAACGATCCACAAATGACGAGGTGCGATATTCGGCTTTTATTTACAGAATCCTCTTGCATCGAGAAAATTTTTGGAATTGCATAAACCCATCCTGCAGGCAATCCTTCCTTTTCCAGTATCTTCACGGCGTTGGGGATGCCGGGTTCAAGCACATCCAGTGGATCTCCATCAAAAACGGGCATTCCCATCTGTTTTTCGGCAATCTTTACTATTTCAGGATCAGGCTTTACAGGCGTTCTTCCGAAATACCCGAGGACCATTTTACCATATCCGTCCGTAATCTTTTTCCATGAGCCCTGAGTGACATTGGCGTAAGCCTGCTGGAAGTAAAACTGGGAAACCGGCGTAACAGACGTGCCGAATCCGCCGCGGGCAATGCATGAAGACTTGCCTCAGATCCATCAACTGCTACAAGTATCCTGTTATACGAACCCATTTGCTGCACCCGAAGTGTAAAGAGTATCTACGGCTTCCTTTTTGCGAAGTCATCAGCGCTAATCGGTATATACCGTAATAGGGAGAATCGTCATCTTTATGCCTTTAACTCCATTTATGCTTTCAGCTCTTCTTTTTAATTCGGAAGATATATTTACCCTCTGATATTCATGAACTTTGGCCACAATGTCAACCGCGCCATTATTGGCAGTAGTCTCAACATATGGACACAAATCAAACAATGCAGCCCTGACCTCGGCTGCCAGTGCAAGATCTTCAACCCTCTTCTGAGATTCGGCAGTTGTTTTAAAATGCTCCAGCGAAGCCGTATGACAAATTATATCTGTCGCATCATCTGTTGTTATATTTTTAATATGAATTACCAAATCATATGAGCTGCTGTCCCATGTGTCTATGCCATATAAAAAAAGACTCCATTTTCTTCTCTGTTCGTCATCTTTTTTTAAAATTTTAGCCGCCTTCTCTTCAGATATTTTTTCCCTCTCCATTTCAAGCCTGACTCTGTCTTTCGTATCTGCTATAATACGAACCTTGAGCGCATGTCTCACATCCTTAACAAAAAAGTGACCTGCAAGCCCGTGGTAAACCATATTGTCTTCACGCAGACACTTAAGGAGCGCTGCCTGAATATATGAAACGTACATTTCTTTCCCGTTGTTAAAACGATCAAGAATTGACGGAGCATCATTAATGGCCCTGATAAGCTTTGTCTCGGGTATGTTAAACATTTCTGATGCATCGAGCAGTATCTCTCTCGAGATTCGGTCATATCCAAGTTTTTTTGCAACCTTCTCAGCGACCTCCGCTCCCCTGCTGTAAGAACCTCTTGAAATAGTTATGATTGCCATACATACCTCCTTTCCCGGATAAAATAATGTAAATTGCCATCGGCTTCAATCCGATAGCTTTGGGGGCCAATCTCCAAGTGGGACAATAATTCGGATCAGATTACATCTATGCCTTTCCATAGCTTTCTTCCATTGCAAGCCCCGGCATTCTTGCTTTCCACATGCTTCCGAGAATAATGGCAGCTCCGGTTGCGAGAGAAATACACATAACAAGAAAGCTTACTTTCGACATTATAGCCAGAGTTCCAGAATCCACAGACATAAGGCCGAGTTGGGTCAGATATTTGGGAACGGCAAGCCCTCTGCTGACTGCTACAAGTAGCATGATTGTTCCCATGACGATTTTTATCATGTGTTCCTTTACATAGGTTGTGCCGATTGCTCCCAACTGAACACCGAGAAGGGATCCTCCAAGAATGATTAAAGTCAGGCGAATGTCAATCATGCCGTGAAGCGCCCAGTTTATGGAGCCGCCCAAACCCATGACAAATGCTATTACGAGTTCTGTAGCCGATGATATAAGGCTCGAAGCTCCTAAAACATATATCATGCCGGGCACGCCTATAAAACCACCGACCGCAATCGTTGCTGCCAGCATGCCTGTAGCAAAACCGACGGGAATCGTGAACCAGAGGGATATTCTTATATTCGCCGTCTTGAAATAAATCATGGGCGGCAGATTTATGGACTGAAGCTTCTGCGCAAGCATGGTTACCTTTTCGACCCCGCCTGTTTTTGCCGTCTTCCACGCGTCATAAAAGACATACCCGCCTACTATCACAAGAATCGCAACAAAAGAAAGGCTTACATAAAGATCCGATCCGGCCTCCCCCCATTTTCTAAGGATAAAATGCTGAATCTGGATTCCGGCCTGAACGCCGACTCCGGCTGAAGCGGCCAGGACAAGCCCGAGCTTGAGATCAACCTGACCGTATTTAAACCGCTTGTACGCTCCGACCATTGCTTTGGGGAATTTGTGGCACATATTGCTTGCTACGGCAACTGTTCCGGGAACACCGAGGCTCATCATGCCCGGAGTAAGAACAAAGGCGCCGCCTGAACCTATGAAACCGCTTACGAGCCCTCCGATAAAACCTACTATAAACAGGAATATGATCGACATAAGATTCAGATCAATAAATTTCAAACTCTCCAGCGCTAAATCCTGCATATCTCCCCCTTCGAATATTTATATTAAATTTACATTAAAACAGTTGTTTAGTTTTCTATATTTTATGAAACGGATTGATGTATGCGCGTGCCCGCGGTCTTTTTCTTGCGCTCTTTTTGGCCCTGACATCCTGATGAACCGTCTTTTCGGCAGTCGCAACCCTGACGTCCTTTCTGACCGCCTCTATGCCAAGCAGGGACCACAAGTTGCTTGCAAATGCCCCATGCGCAAATGAAAAAATTAAGACCGTCACAATCGGCAGCGCCGCATACCAGCTTCCTTTTGTAAAGTAGTTTGTTATTGTATCGGCATTCGTAAAAACCGCCGCATAAAGGGCTACGGTTACTGCTCCATAACCCACAGTTTTGCCAACCGGCTTCTTTTTGCTGATTTCCTCTCCCATAGTCTTTTCTCCTCTCATATTAGTATTTGATAAAACGCTGAAAACCGGAATAGTAACTTCTGCTGCGATCTTTTCCTTGATCTCATCAAATCCGGTTATTATAAATTCTATCCGTTTTATTTCATGAATAAGCTTTTCCACCGCTTCTCCTGAACCGCCGAATCTTACCAGATAATCAAATCCGATCCCGTTTGATGCGGCCTTAATTTTAAAAACCCTTCCGGAACAGGCTTCAGATTTATTGAATGCTTCATACGGCCCGGAATAACCGGCGGAAAAAGAATTTTCTTCTCCTTCCGGCACAATGCTTAATGCCAGAATGTCATAATCAAGGCGCCCTGCGACCAGAACGGCATAGTCCATGACAGTTTCAGGAAAAAGGTCTTCTTCACCGGTAACCAGTATCTTTCGTCTATCCTGCATTTTGCTTTCATTTGAATGGCTTTCCGTATTCATAATTTATCAATCCTGCCTTTGTTTTTGATTAAGAGTATTTCAAGTATTGTGCCAATAATTTTAATCACGAATAACATACTGTAATAATGATGTAATAATGATTTATCGTGTTTTTCCTCTTTGTCCCGGTTTATTGCACAATGCAACGTGTTCTACGGCAATATGTATATGCCTTGTTATTACAATAGATTATAAAAACGTTACATCCTCCGGGCCGCCGTTACTAAATGCAACATAAAAAAGTGTAAAACTGAAGGGGGTTGCTATTACTCATTTTTTTTTGTAGAGTCAGACGGCTTCGTAAAAAGTCCAAATTTTACCACGAAGGCCACGAAGAGCACGAAGAAAGAGATGGAATATATAATGTTTTTAACTTCGTGTACTTCGTGGTTTTATAAAATTATTACGCTTTTACGACTTTTTACGAAGCCGTCTGCCTTGGGCAAATGTAATACTGAGAGGATAGATTATGCTTTTTACTAAAAAGCCTGAAAAACAAAGTGAAGAAAGCTCAAAATCGAGTCAGGAGATTGCTGATCTGCGTGCTTCAATTGAAAAGGCGAAATTATCAGACGCTCTTGCTTCGGTTGTGATTAAGGAACTGGAACGCATGGAGAACATGGATACTTCCGCTCCCGAATACAGCATAGGCATTAATTACATTGAATATCTTCTATCCCTTCCGTGGCATCATTTTACGAATGACAATCTGGATCTGAAGCGGGCTGAAAAAATAATGGAATCCGGGCATTATGGTTTGAATAATATTAAAGAACGAATGCTTGAGTATCTTTCGGTAAGAACCCTTTTCAGCCTCCAGGCTTTTCATGTCCTTGTTGTTGACGATGAAGAGATCGCCCGGAATAATCTCGAATATGTCCTGCGCAAGGAAGGCTATCAGGTCAGCGCTGCAGCAAACGGCCTTGAAGCGGTAAATATAATGAAAACCCGGAATATCGACCTGATATTAACCGATCTCAAGATGGAAAAGATGGATGGGATGCAACTTCTTGAATCGGCAAAAAAAATCTCCCCTAATGCCGAACTGGTAATGATAACAGGCTTTGCTACTGTCAGCTCTGCAGTAGATGCGCTGAAGAAAGGAGCATTTCATTATCTCCCCAAGCCGATCAATCTGGATGAATTGCGATCAACCGTGCGTCAGCTTATCGAAAAGAAAAAGCATATTCAGATGACCAGAAGTCCTATTCTCTGTTTTGCAGGCCCCCCGGGAACAGGAAAAACTTCTGTAGGAAAAGCTATCGCTGAAGCCCTGAAAAGAAAATTTGTCCGTATTTCACTGGCCGGCTTGAGGGATGAAGCCGATTTGCGGGGACATCGCAGAACATACGTCGGGGCAATGCCGGGAAGAATTATAAATGAAATAAAGCGTGCGGAATCAAGAAATCCCGTTTTCATGCTCGATGAAATCGATAAAATCGGTCAGGATTTCAGGGGTGATCCGGCTTCTGTTCTTCTCGAGATTCTTGACCCCGAACAGAACAGCCGCTTTACCGATCATTATCTTGACGCTCCGTTCGATCTTTCAGGGGTTATGTTCATTTCAACGGCAAATGTCGTAGAAAAGCTGCCGGCACCCCTTCTCGACCGGCTGGAGGTAATCCATTTCCCCGGTTACACCGAAAAAGAAAAGGAACACATAGCAAGGCTTCATCTGATCCCGCGCCAGCTCAAAGAGCATGGTTTGGCCGACCTGAAAGTGGAATTTTCCGGCAATGTCATATCCAGGATAATACGGGATTACACCCGGGAAGCAGGACTTCGCAATCTCGAACGCGAAATTGCGACGGTATTCCGCAAAGTGGCAAGGCTTTCCATCCAAAACAGCGACAGATCAAACGCGGTAACAATAGATGAGGCTCTTGCGGAAAAGCTTCTTGGTCCAAGAAAATTCAGCCATGAAATTGCTGAAACGGAAAATCAGGCCGGAGTCACAACCGGCCTTGTCTGGACTGAATTCGGAGGGGAAATTATCTTCATCGAAGCAACCATTATGAAAGGAGACCGGCAGCTCATCTTAACCGGCTCCATGGGAAATGTTTTGCAGGAATCGGCGCAGACCGCCTTGAGTTTTGTCAGAAGCAATGCCGCCCGATTCGGAATAGATCCCGATTTTTTTAACGGCCGGGATATTCATATTCATATTCCTTCCGGTGCGGTTCCAAAAGACGGACCATCAGCCGGAGTGACAATAGCCGTTGCCCTCATTTCCCTTCTAACCGGAAAACCCGCAAGAAAAGAGGTCGCTTTAACCGGTGAACTGACTTTAAGCGGGAGGATTATCGGCGTAAGCGGAATACGTGAAAAGATGCTTGCGGCCCAGCGTGGCGGAATAAAGGTCGTTGTCTTTCCCAAACGCAACGAAACGGATATAGCCAATATGGAACCTGAAGCAAAAGAAGGCATTGAAGTGGCGCTTGCGGAAGATATTTCATCTATTGTAAAGATCGTTCTGCAAGGGTCTCTTTAAGTATCCAGGTTATACCGCCTTAACTTCCTCCATAAGGATACCCGGTCTATCCCGAGGATCTCAGATGCTTTGTTTTTTTTATTATCAACCTGCTCGAGCACCCAGGCAATGTACTCCATTTCGTTTTCTTCCAGTGTCAGAAACTCCCTTTGCCGCCTGCTCTGTATTCTGAATTTCAACTGCTGGAAATCGGCAGGGAGATGGCGCATTTCAACTGTATTGCCGTCTGCCATTGCCACGGCATGTTCAATTATATTTTCCAGTTCGCGGATATTGCCGGGGAACTCATAGTTCACAAGCATATCCGAAACATCGTCGGATATATTCACGACATTTTTATTCTGTGCGTCCGAAAACTTTTTCAAAAAATGCCTGCATAAAACCGGAATGCTCTCTTTCCTCTCCGCCAGGGGAGGCACATGGAGGGTGATGACGTTAAGGCGGTAATAGATGTCCCGGCGGAAAGAACCTCCTTCAATCTCTCCGGCAAGATCTTTGTTTGTCGCTGCTATCACACGAATATCGACGGGAACATCATCCGTTCCGCCGACTCTTATTATTGTCCTGTCCTGCATCACTCTCAACAGCTTTACTTGCATGGAAAGTGGCATATCTCCTATTTCATCCAGAAAAACGGTTCCGCCGTTTGCCGCTTCAAGCAGGCCTTTCTTTATTCTGCGCGCCCCGGTAAAGGCATCTTTCTCATGCCCGAAAAGTTCATTCGCAAGAAGCTCTTCATTGAAAGCTCCGCAGTTTATTGCCATAAATCTTTTTTCGGAACGATTGCTCAGCCGATGGATTGTTCTGGCAACCAGCTCCTTGCCCGTTCCGGTCTCGCCGAGAATAAGAACGGTGCAGTCGGTCGGAGCTATCTGTTCCATTGTCTTTTTCAGGCTCTCCATTTTCGGGTTATTTCCCGTAACAAAAAGAATCTCCTTCTTGTCTCCGATGCGGAGTTTAAGGTCGGCGACCTCCTTTTTAAGCGACTTTTTTTCAAGCGCCTGGCGCGCAAGTATCCGCACTTCATCTATTTTAACCGGCTTCGGCAAATAGTAAAAGGCGCCCTTTTGCATTGCTTCAACCGCGGTTGCGACGGTTGCATAACCTGTTATTACGATAACCTCCGTGTCGGGATAAAGTTCCTTTGTTTTTTCGAGAACCTGCAGTCCGTCCACAATCTGCATCTTGAGATCCGTAAGGACAAGGTCAAATTCTCCTTTCTCAAGCTCCCGCAGGGCAGCAATCCCGCTTTCGGCAGGCACGGTCTCGTATCCTTCCTTTTTCAGAATATGATCGAGATTTTCCCTTGCAATCTGCTCATCATCAACAATTAATATCCGGGCGTCCTTCATCCTGATGGCCTCCTTCATGCCCTCTGATGGAGAGGCAGTCTGATAATAAATTTTGTGCCTTCTCCAACCCTGCTCTCAACCGAAATGGAACCGTGATGCTGCTGTAAAATTCCATAGACTATTGAAAGCCCAAGGCCGGTTCCGACCCCCACCTCTTTGGTGGTGAAAAAAGGATCAAAAATCATACCAAGGTTTTTTTCCGGAATGCCGACTCCGGTATCTTCAACATTTATCACGGCCATACCTGAAGTATGATCCGTCCGGGCCGATATTTTTATCTGGCCGGAAGATCTTTCAATAGCCTGGACAGCATTGATGATGAGATTGAGAAACACTTCCTGCATCCTCTGAATATCTATATTGAGGATTAAGTCTTTCGGAATATCTTTCCTGATCTCGATCCCGGAAGGCGCCTCGCTTGAAACAAGCTTTATTGAGCGCTCCACTATTTCGCTGAGGGGAACCGGAATAAGAGCAAAATCCCTGTCGCGCGAAAAATCCAGGAGTCCCTTTACGGTGTCTTTTGCCC
>CAYVMK010000027.1:10408-11642 GCA_964452445.1 uncultured Desulfonema sp.
TGTGTTGGGTGTGTTTGGGGTTTTGTTGCCCTGTGAACTTCCTGTTCTATATTGGAAAGCATCTTGCGCATGAGTTCAGGATCGATGCTACCGATCTCTTCAAGGAGAATCTGACAGGAAGTAGAGATATTATTTAAGGGATTATTGAGCTGGTGAGCCACACCGGAAGTAAGAATTCCTATTGACGACAGTTTTTTGGTTTGAACCAGTTGTTCCTGGCGTTTTTCAAGTTCTGCAACCATACGGTTAAAAGCTTCAATCACCCGCTGTGTTTCATCCCTCGTGTTTTGCACCGGAATTGAATGAAAATTTCCGTTTGCGATCTGAATAGTTGTTTTTTCAATTATTTTCAAGGGCTTTATTATCTTCCTTGCCACAATCGGTATTAAAAATCCTCCCACTAAGAGAAATATTACGAGGTTAAAAAGGAGATGTTTTTCAAGTGTTCCGATTATGACAAGAATTCTCTGCCTTTCAAAACTGACCAGGGAAATAGAGCGGTCAACAAGATTTTTCCCTTCCTTCCGCAACCTCTCTTCAAGATCGTCTTCACAGAAACTTCTTCCTCTGACGACGCAAACCGCCATCTGGTCCATGAGTTTTCCATACTCAAGGAACCCCTGCTCAATAAATTCAAGCTGAGGCGCCCCTTTCAGTTTTTTCATCTCGGGAGCTATTGTTGAAAGGATTTTCAGGGCTTCTTTAATGTAACGCCTGTTTTCAACAAGATCCTCTCCCGAACCATAGAGAAGAAAGTTTTTCTCATAACGCCGGATCTCAAGTATTATATTGCTGAGATCATCCGCAACTTCAACCAGACGCTGCTTGCGCTCTATCTCACGCAAAAAGCGGTATGAGTTCCCGCCTACAAAGCCTATCGCAAGGAAGCATAAGGTCAGTCCGACAATTACCTTCTGGCGGATGTTTAAAGAGAAGGATTTATTCATGAACAATTTATCGCCTCTTTTCAAAAAAACAGGGCGCTGAACCGAAATAGCGAGCGCTATCCCCGATGCTTTTGACGGGGTTAGCGAGCGAATTAAAAACAGACACTATTCCCTACGGTCGAAGATTCCCCGTAGCTTGCTGCGGGGAGCTTCAATTTCATTAAAAAGAGAGGTCCTCTTTATCTTTTGAATAAGATTAGATAATCAGACATCCGCTGTCAATTGCAAAATTTTTTGGTAGCGTTGTCAATAGGAGACCTGGAATAATGCTCTCCAATCCGCCGCCG
>CAYVMK010000028.1:0-6777 GCA_964452445.1 uncultured Desulfonema sp.
TGTGTTGGGTGTGTTTGGTTGGGTGGGGTTGCAGAAACACTCGATCTGTTTTCCGAGCTTCTGGATTATATTCCTTTGCCGAAGGATTTCATGATAAGCAATCACATTGTTATAGGTACATCTATCAAAGAGGCCGGCAAAGAAACTCTCTTTGGCCCTTTTATTATCTACAGCATAATTCATAACACAATCATGTTGTTTGATGATAAAATCGGAACAAAGGAAAAAGATAAAATCGAACTTCTGCACAAGACGGTATCCGGCAGGGAAAAAGCTTCGAAAGATGGAACCGCAGTATTTGAATATCTGGCGGAATCCGTATTATTAAAGAATCCTGAATTGGCCTGATTCAGCAGGTTTCCGGATTGGTAATTCCGCTTTGTATTATACGGATATCTTAAACGATCTGTAACGGCTGGACTTTCGCTCTTGTTTTTCTTTTTGGCGCCGTCTCCTTTTCAGGAAACGATCCGGGAATTGCCTGTTCCATATCATTCTGACGGTTTCCTGCTGCCGCGATACCTTTAAAATACGCGGCAATCGATTCCATTGCATCCGCCTTTCGTTCTTCAGCTTTAGCCCTTCGCTCAACAGCATCGGCCAGGCGCTTCTGACTGTCTGCAAAACCCTCCATTATTTTATTGAATGCCGGAAGATGATCCGATGCGATGCTCTTCAGATAACCTGCTTCTGGCGCATCCCTGTGTCTTTGTTTGTCGGAACCCGGGTATTTCCCGTCATGAGGTTTACGGTTCCTGTCGAAACGCTTGTTGGTCCTCAGATTATGAATAAAATCATCCATTCCAAACCCTCCTAACCCCGATAAACGGGACTTTTTTTAGTACCCCCTTGAGGGGTGTAAGTGCGTTAACGAAATTATTTTCTGCCGAAAAAACGCAGAAAATAATTTCTAACTTACTAATTATATTGATTAAACCCGAAAGCGCCAAGTTTCAATGCCAAATCTGAAAATAATACAAGCGGTATGTATTGATGGAAACAGGATTTGTCATGCCATTAACGAAAAGTGGATTGTGGTGACTGTATTATATCCCTGCATATTTAAAAGTCAAGAAATGGTTTTAATTTATATTTATTGATAGAAACGCACGACTATAAAATTTCTTTGCCCCGGATATTCGTTTCTGCTATGAAATACAAATAAGTAAGAATGCGCTCGCTGTTTCGGTTCAAATCTTCTTTTTTATTATCAGGGAAACTATAAATGAAAGATAAACGGGGATTCTACTATTACCCTTTTTCTCAAAACAGAAAAATCCGGATGTATGTCCGCAAGGCCGGCAGTGAAATCTGCTTCAGGCTGTGGAGTCCGGACGACTCTAAACTATGGGAAGAACATGGTTGGGTTCCGTACGAAGCAATAAAACAGGCGGCAGGAATTACAGGGGCGGCAGCTTCGATCCGAATAAGGCATATGACATTGAAATTGCCGGAACGCTCGTTAAGGAGCATGGCGGAAAGCAGTGAACCGAATATGACACTCCCGTCAATAACCGAGCTTTTTATAACAACGAAGATCTTTTAACGTGAAAATAGCCATAGCACAGATTAACCCGGTAATCGGCGACTTTGAATACAATTCCAGCCGGATAAAGCATCATGCCGATAAGGCCAAAGCGCATTCATGCGACATGGTTGTTTTTTCGGAACTTGTCATCTCAGGATATCCTCCCCGCGACCTGCTTGAAAAGAAAGATTTTATTGAAGCAAACCTTTCCTGCTTTTCCCGCCTGGTTGGTGAAATCAGGGGAATAGGTGTAATCTGCGGCTTCGTGAATAAAAACCCTGTCGATGTAGGAAAGCCTCTTTATAATTCCGCGGCGCTGTTTGAAAACGGAAAGATACTTCACAGGGTCAACAAGAGACTTCTTCCAACCTATGATGTGTTTGACGAAAGCAGGTATTTCGAAGCCGGGACCGAATGCACGCCTTACAGCTACAAAGGTGAAAAAATCGGCATTACGATATGTGAGGATGTGTGGAACGACAAGGATATCTTTAAAAAAAGAATATACCATATAAACCCTGTTGACCTGATGATTAAAGGCGGAGCAAGTCTTCTGGTTAATATTTCGGCATCTCCTTTTCATGTGGGGAAAAAAGAATTCAGATGGGATTTGTTCGGAGCCATTGCCGGTAAATATAAAGTTCCCTTGATTTTCGCAAATCAGGCCGGCGGGAACGACAGCATTCTTTTTGACGGAACAAGCGCTGCCTTTGACAGGCAAGGAAAAATTAAAGCCCTCGCCCGCGATTTTGAAGAAGATATCATCTTTTATGATTCTGATGATCAAACCGGCGTAACCTATAAAGAAAATATCCATCCCGTATCCGGCCCGGATGTCGAATCCGTACTGAAAGCCCTTGTTATGGGAACCCGCGATTATGTTGTAAAATGCGGCTTTTCCAAAGTCGTACTGGGATTAAGCGGCGGCATAGACTCGGCATTAACGGCCTACATCGCCGCAAAGGCCTTAGGCTCCGAAAATGTTTTGTCGGTATTCATGCCTTCCGGATATACTTCTGTTGATAACTTTGAGGATACAAAAAAACTTGCAGGCAATCTGGGAATCGGGTTTGAAGTAATACCGGTTGACGGGGTATTCAAAGAATTTACCAGGCTTCTTTCCCCTTCCTTCATAGAGGGAGATCCGGACATAACGGAACAGAACATACAGGCCAGAATAAGGGGAACCATCCTTATGGCTTTGTCGAACAGACAGGGGAGGCTCCTCCTTTCAACAGGCAACAAGTCTGAACTTGCGGTCGGCTACTGCACGCTTTACGGAGACATGAACGGAGGGCTTGCCGTCATATCCGATATACCCAAAACGGAAGTATACGGCCTTGCGCACTTTATAAACCGCGAAGAAGAGATCATTCCCGCAAGGATAATCGAAAAAGCGCCGTCCGCCGAGCTTAAGCCGGATCAAACGGATCAGGATGACCTTCCCCCATATGAAATACTCGATTCCATATTAAAAGGATATATCGAAGACCTCAAAGGAGCAGGGGAACTGGTTAAAAGCGGGTTTGACCCGAAACTGGTGGAAGACGTGATTTCAAGAGTTGCCCGGAATGAATACAAACGGCACCAGGCAGCCCCAGGCCTTAAAGTCACAACAAAGGCTTTCGGTTATGGAAGAAGGTATCCCCTCGCACAGAGATACACACAAAGCATATGCAAAAAATAAACCTATATTATCCCTTTTTTCCCGAACTCCTTTATCCTGTCATTTTCATAACCAAGTTCACTGAGTATATCCTCAGTGTTTTCCCCGAAAGAAGGCGGCGGAGTCCGCACCGCACCGGGAGTCCCGCTCAGCTTTACAGGAACTCCGAGCGCCTTGCTTTTTTTCCCGTCTTTTGCGGTAAGCTCTACAATCATTTTCCTTTCTGCAAAAAGAGGATCTTCCAGAACTTCCGGCAAAGTCTGAACCCGTCCCCAGCAGACATCCTCAGATGAAAGTATTACCTCCCACTCGTCCAGAGTCTTTTCCAGAAGCGGTTTTCAACAGCCCCGATTGAAATGTAGCGCCCGTCGGCTGTCTCATATGTGTTGTAACATGCATACCTGTGGGAGAGAAAAGCATCACCTCGACTTGTAACCTGACCCGTAATCTGCCGGAAAAAAAGAGGCACTGGCAGAAAGCTTACCATGCTGTCCGTCATTGATATATCGATATATTGTCCGGCGCCTGTTTTTTCACGGGCAAAAAGGGCAAGAAGAATTCCGATAGCGGCATTCATTCCTCCGCCCGCTATATCGGCTATCTGAACTCCCGGAATAGCAGGCGCTCTGTCCTTTTCGCCTATAATATCGAGGACACCTGAGATACTGAGGTAATTGGCATCGTGCCCGACTCTGTCTCTGCAGGGGCCGGTCTGGCCGTAGCCTGTTATTGAACAGTATATTATTCCCGGGTTTACTTTGCGCACCGATTCATAGTCAATGCCCAGTTTGCCGACAACCCCCGGCCTGAACCCTTCCATGAATACATCTGCATCCTTTATGAGTTTGAAAAAAATTTCTTTTCCTCCCTCTGTTTTTAGATTAAGTGAGATATGCTCCTTGTTCCTGTTCACAGGATCAAAAAAAAGGCCGTCTGCAAGAAAACGTTTATCCTCAACGGCAATAACTCTTGCTCCGTGATCCGCAAGGATCATTGAACAGTAAGGCCCTGGTAAAATGCGTGACATGTCTATAACTTTTATCCCTGATAACGCGCCCTTATTAATCATTTTGTCTCCAAACCATAATTAGATTCCATCCGGAAATGGCCCTTTTATGCGATCCCGGCGTCAATCGGCGGGATTTCTTGTGCGACATACTATGCGCATGTTTTTAGCGCAATTCCTTGATTTCCTTGAGCTTGTCCAAAATTACCGATTTCCGGATTGGAAACTCACAATTGTCCAAAATTTATTTCCGGATGGACAAATAGAGTCGTCACACAGTATATAATAAAAGGATATCCGATTCACAAACACTTTGCAATAGTAGTCTGATAACGCTACCAAGTTAATATTGCCGGACTTTTTACGAGATCATCAATATTTATTATTTCATGTTTAATTGACAATCTGCCGATATAAATATAAGTTTGCAGCTATATATGAAACAGGTTAAAGAGGAAATTACAGGCAGGAAAGATGTTTAATATTCACAGCATTAAAACAAAACTGGTTGCGGTTCTGGCAATAATAATGGGCCTGCTTCTTTTGGGCCAGATCTTGTTTATTATCCTCATCATAAAAGAGGCAAACAGGGAAACGGCTTTTATAATAAGCAGATTTGTTCTTGCCTTTATAATTTGCGCCGTTATTTTAACCGTAATTATCCAGGTAGCCTTCAGACCTCTAAACAGTCTTCTCGAAAATATAAAATCCGGGAAGTTTCAAGCCGGCAAAAAATACCCGAAAAACGAAGTCGGTCAACTGGCAAAAGAATTCAGTTCCGTTTATTCAAACCTGCTGCAATCCGATAAATGTCTCCGTGAAAGCGAGGCAAGGTTCAGAGAGCTTGCGAATTTACTGCCGGAATCCATCTTAGAAATGGATATTGACGGCCGTCTCACTTTTGCAAACGTAAGCGCCTTTGAAAATTTCAGATACACTGAAGATGATTTGAAAAAAGGACTTAATGCTTTCGACATGATAATTCCGGAAGAAAGGGAAAGAGCAATAAATAACACAGCAAAAATGCTCGAAGGCGAAAAAAACACAGGAAACGAATATACCGCTTTAAGAAAAGACAAGAGCACATTCCCATTGCTCCTTCGTGTTGCTCCGATTCTGCATGACAACAGGCATGTCGGGTTCAGGGGCGTAGTAATAAATATTACGGACAGGATTGCCGAAAAAGCTATCAGGGAGAGCGAAGACCGTTACCGTTCCATAGTTGAAAGCTCCAATCAGGGAATAGTTGTTGTTGATGAAAACTACAGGCTTGAATACGTAAATGACAAAATTTGCGAAATTCTGGGTTTTTCAAGGAATGAATTGACAGGGCAGGATTTCAGAATGAGCATCGATAAATCCTGCAGGGAACTCGTGACTAAAAATGATGTTTTAAGACAGAGCGGAGATACTGCTCCGAATAGTTATGAAGCCTGCCTTATCAGGAAGGATGGAGCTAAAGTTTTTGTTGAAATATCTTCATCCGTAATATCTTCCCTGAAAGGAGAAAAACAGACGGTAGCGCAGATATTGGATATAACAGACCGGAAAAAGGCTGAAATTGCCCTGCGTGAAAGCGAAGCCAAATACAGGTCCATCCTTGAAAATATAGAAGAGGTTTTCTATGAAGTCAACCTCAAGGGTGATATAACTTACGTTAATGAAGCTGCAGTAAAGCTGCTCGGGTACTCCATGGAGGAGCTGATTGGCCTGAACAACCGCGATTATACAACGCTTGAAACTGCAAAAAAAATGTTTTCTGTATTCAACAAAGTTTACCGGACAGGCGAACCTTCAAAGGTAAACGACTACGAAATCATTACCAAGGACGGGAGTACGAAGCTTCTTGAAGTTTCGACTTTTCTTGTCATGGATCAGGACGGGAATAAAACCGGATTCAGGGGGCTTCTCCGGGACGTATCCGAGCGCATCCGGGCTGAAAAGGAAAAAAAGAAGCTTGAATCGCAATTATATCAGGCGCAGAAAATGGAGGCTATCGGAACTCTCGCGGGAGGAATTGCTCATGACATCAACAATATTCTTATGGGCATACAGGGCAATGCTTCCATAGTGCTGATGGATATAGAGACCTCAGATCCTCACTATGAAAAACTGAAGAATATTGAGGAATATGTGATAAACGGTTCAAGCCTCACAAAACAGCTTCTCGGTTTTGCAAGATCCGGAAAATATCATGTAAAGGCAACAGACTTGAACGAACTTGTCGAAAAAACCTCCGGAATGTTCGGACGCGCCAAGAAAGAAATAAGAATCAACACGCGCTTCCAGGATGGAATATGGCCTGTTGAAGTCGATCAGAGCCAGATCGAGCAGGTGCTTTTAAATATCTATGTTAATGCATGGCAGGCAATGCCTGCCGGAGGGGATTTATACCTTGATGTAAAAAATATCATAATTGATGAAGGATATATAAAGACTTACAGGATCAACCCCGGCAGATATGTAAGGATTTCAATAACCGATACGGGCATCGGCATGGACGATGCCACCAGGCAGAGAATATTCGATCCTTTTTTCACCACAAAAGAGATGGGAAGGGGAACCGGGCTTGGCCTC
>CAYVMK010000028.1:6787-7185 GCA_964452445.1 uncultured Desulfonema sp.
TGTGTTGGGTGTGTTTGGTTGGGGGGGGAGAACCGGGCTTGGCCTCGCATCAGCCTACGGCATCATAAAAAATCACGGCGGATTTATAAATGTTTACAGTGAGATCGGAAAGGGAACCACCTTTAATATATATCTGCCCGTATCAGATAAGAAGGAAATAAACGAGACAATACAACCAATTAAAAAAGTTATCAAAGGAAGCGGAACGATCCTCTTTGTAGATGATGAGGAGATGATAATCAGTCTCGGCAAGGAGATCCTTGAAAAGCTCGGATATAAAGTGCTTCTTGCAAACGGAGGCAGGGAAGCCCTTGAGGTTTACGAAAACAACAGAGGGAAAATTGACCTTGTCATCCTTGATATGATCATGCCGGATTTAAGCGGAAACGACGTGTTTG
>CAYVMK010000028.1:7195-11312 GCA_964452445.1 uncultured Desulfonema sp.
ATCGATCCGGATGCAAGGGTTCTTCTTTCAAGCGGCTACAGCATTAATGGACAGGCGGCCGAAATAATCAAAAAAGGTTGCTGCGGTTTCATTCAGAAACCTTTCAATCTAATTCAGCTTTCCAATATCATTGATAAAATTATAAGGAATGGTTCGGTTTTTTATTCCCAGGGTACATCCGACGCGATTATTTAGCGCCGTTCACGAATTTATTTGTAATTGTTCCGATTTTTTCTATCGAGCACTCCACGACATCTCCCGGGTTTAAAAGCACTGGCGGATTTCTGAAAATCCCGACTCCTGTAGGAGTTCCCGTGGATATTATATCTCCCGGCATGAGCGTGATATCTTCACTTATGTTTTCGATTATAAAGGGTATGTCAAAAATCATATCTTTTGTATTTCCATCCTGCATGATTTCGCCATTGACCTTACTGGTAAGCCGCAGGTTCCGCACGTCTCCTGTTTCGTCTTCGGTGACAATCGCAGGGCCAAGGGGTGCGAAAGTATCAAAGGATTTTCCCCTGTACCACTGTGAATCCGAAAACTGAGCCTGTCTTCCGGATACGTCATTCATAACCGAATATCCGGCAATATACCGGCAGGCCTCTTTTCTGCTTATTCTTTTCCCTTTCCGTCCGATAATGACTGCAAGTTCAACCTCCCAGTCAACCTGTCCGCTGCTTTCAGGAAGCAATACATTATCAAAAGGCCCGTTTAAAGCGTTTGGAGATTTGCAGAAAAGGAGAGGCTTTTGGGGGCTGTCAAATCCGCCTTCTTTGGCATGTTCGACATAGTTCTTTCCCAGGCAAATTATCTTGGACGACCCGGATAGCGGGCATCCGATCCGCACATTCATTTTCCGGCCCGGATCATCAACGGCCAATACCCTTTCAAGCCAGCCGTTTTTAAAAAACTCATATCCTATATCCGGCATATCCGGAAAGATACCTTTCAAGTCGACGATCATTCCATCCTTTTTAAGCAGGCCCGGCTTTTCTTTGCCTTTTTTGCCGTATCTGACAAGCCTCATGTTTATCCTTCTTTATTTCCTTTTTTATTTCCAACAGATCCCTTCTTATAACATCTCCTGCCGTACCAGTCGATCTGCCTGCATATACCTCTTATGATGCTTACTTCACGGGCGCGAAGTTCAAGTCTTGTGAAAAAACGGCGCAGCTTGTTCATCCAGTAGTCAGGATTCTCGGGGTTAATATAATTGATCCTGACAAGTATTTCCTTCAGCTGGTCATACATTCCGTCAAGTTCATAGCGGGTAGCGAGCCTGGGGACAAACTTTGGTTTCTCTTCCAGGCCGGAGAGAAAAAGTTCATAACAGATTATAAGAACAGCCTGTGAAACATTAAGGGAGGAAAAAGCTGAAGCCGGAATATTGACTATCTCGTGGCAGAGCCTGATATCATCATTTGAAAGGCCTCTATCTTCAGGACCAAACAGAACTGCAACTCTGTTTTTCCGGGATATGGCTACAAGCTTTTCCGCCGCAACCGATGGAGATGATATTGTCCGGCGTTCTCCTCCAAGGCGGGCTGTAGTGCCGACAACGTAGTTATACGGGGCAAGAGCCTCTCTAACATGTTCATATATTTTTATTTTATCAACTACTTCAGAAGCTGCATGTGTTGCCAGTTTCCTGACTTTTTCAATGTCGAAACTTTCCGGAGCAACTACAACAAGCTTTTTTATGCCCATGTTGCACATTGCTCTTGCCGCAGCCCCGATATTTTCAGGATACCGGGGCCGGGCCATTACAATGGAAATATTATTAAGATTTACTCTTTCCGACATCAGCCTGCAAGTTCAAAACTGTTAAAAAAGAATCCGATTTCAAAGGCCGCCGACTGGGGAGAATCCGAACCGTGCACAATATTTTTTTCTATCTCCGTTGCATAATCAGCGCGAATCGTCCCGGGTGCCGCTTCCTTGTAGTTTGTAGCCCCCATCAGTTCCCTGTTTTTTGAAATGACCTTCTCTCCCTCAAGCGCCATGACCACGACAGGACCTGATGACATAAAATCGGTTAAGCTTCCGAAAAAAGGGCACTCCTTATGCACGGCATAAAAACTCTGAGCCTGTATTTTGGTCATATGAATCATTTTCATGGCTACGATTTTAATATTATTTTTTTCAAAGCGCCTGATAACTTCGCCGATAAGTCCGCGTGATACCCCATCCGGTTTTATGATAGACAGTGTTCTTTCCATTTTTTTGAAATCCTTTCAACGATGTTTTTATTTGCGGAGCCATACCAGAAGCAAACATCCAAGTCAATAACCGCTTGCCGGGAGTTTTCAGCCTCTTTCTGACGATTGGAACTGCTTACAGCCTCTTTTCGTTGACGGTAATATAATAATCTGGTAGGTTTTTGACAATGACGGTTTCGCAAAAAGCCATAAAAGCGGTCCGCCTCAGGCGGAGAAGCTGAAAATATTATATATTATTTTTTATCCTTAGTGCCCTTCGTGGTGAAAATTGTTTTTTTACGAAGGCATAAATAATAGATATGCTGATGAGGTTATTAAATGCAGATGATCCGGGAAGAAAAAATGAAACGAATTTGCGTGATAGACGGTCAAGGCGGCGGAATCGGAAGCGCAATAATAAAAAGATTGAGGGATGTTGTTGATGACTCGGTTGAAATTCTTGCCCTCGGCACAAATGCAATAGCAACATCACAGATGTTAAAATCCGGAGCAAACCGGGGCGCATCCGGTGAAAACGCCATAATCCGGACCGTGAAGCAGGCCGATATCATCATCGGGCCTCTCGGAATAATACTCGCAAACTCCATGATGGGTGAAGTAACCCCGGGCATTTCGGAAGCTGTTTCAGAAAGCCCTGCGAAAAAGATTCTTCTTCCTCTTTCACAGGAGAATGTTGCAATAATCGGGGTCTCTTCTTCACCGCTTCCCCATTTGATTGAAGAGATGATCACCGGATATTTAAAAGAATTTACAAAATAAGGAAGGTTAAAATGTGTGAAGCAAATGCTTATCTTATTGAAGAGAACGACAATAAACTCATAATGGAATCTGTAGATACGGTTGAGCCTGAAGGCGACGGCGTAAGGCTTGTCAGCATATTCGGGGATCAAAAATATATAAAAGCCAGGGTTCACTCCCTTTCACTTGTTGACCATAAAATATTTTTAAAGTAACAGCAAAAGCCCGATGAAAATAATTATAGCCAAAACCGCAGGCTTCTGCATGGGTGTCCGCAGAGCCGTCGAGATGGCTCTTGACATGCCCCGCAAATATAAAGGGCCTTTTTTTACTTTGGGTCCGCTTATCCATAATCCCCAGGTAGTCGACCTTCTGAAGGAAAAGGGAATTTCGATTGTGGATGAAATGCCCGCGCAGGGATCCGGGACTATGCTGATAAGAGCTCACGGAGTTCCTCCGGGAATAAAAAAAAATCTTAAAAGCTCAGGCTTTACAGTAATTGATGCAACATGCCCCCGCGTAGTCAAAGTTCAGGCCATCATCAGGAAACATGCCAGGCAGGGTTATGCTTCCATAATTATAGGAGACAAAAACCATCCCGAAGTGATGGCTCTCCTTGGATATGCCGAGGAAAGAGGATACGCCGTAGGAAACATGGAGGAGCTTGAATCCGTTCCCGGATTTGAAAAAGCGATAGTCGTCGCACAGACCACCCAGAATGTTTTTCTGTATGAAAAGGTGAAGGAACGGATTAAGGTAAAATTTCCGCATTACAAGCTCTATGACACCATCTGCAATTCGACATCGAAAAGGCAGACCGAGGTAAAGGAACTCGCAGGACACGTTGATGCAATAATAGTTGTAGGCGGGCGCAGCAGCGGCAATACGCAGAGGCTTGTTGAGGCATCAAGGCAGGCGGGAAAGCCTGCTTACCATATTGAAACGGAATCAGAGATGGACCTCGATATTCTTGCCTCATCAAAAAACATCGGTATAACAGCAGGTGCTTCGACACCCAACTGGATGATCAAAAGAGTTTACAGGACTCTGGAAGACCTCTCGTATAAAAAGGCGCGGGGTTTGCGCAGGCATTTTTACGCCATAGAACGTTCACTTCTTCTGACAAATATCTACGTTTCCATCGGAGCCGGATG
>CAYVMK010000029.1:0-11239 GCA_964452445.1 uncultured Desulfonema sp.
TCTCTATCATATTCCAAGCCGGATTACCCATACATTTTAGCGAGGAGCCTTCTTTTCCATTTACATCGTATTGTATTCAATGAAAAATAAAGGTTCTATGTCTAAGATGAATGCAGCTCCCTGGAAGGAGCGATGGGGATCATTGAAGAAATCCTTTTTCGGGCTTCTGACACCTGTGATTATTCTGGGGGGGATATATGCCGGCATTTTTACTCCCACTGAAGCGGCTGCCGTCGGCGTGACCTACGGTCTTTTCATATGCATTTTCATTTATCGGACTCTCTCGCTGAAAAAATTATGGCAAGTTATTTTCGATACTGCAAAACTTAACGCCTTGATCCTCTTTCTTGTCGCTGGGGCTATGGTTTTCGGTCAAGTGGTCGCACTACTTAAAATTCCAGACACAGTGTGCGCCTTCCTTTCCCGCTTACCCCTTAGTCCTATGACTATACTCCTCTTGGTAATGATCTTCATTCTGGTCTTAGGATCTCTGATGGATGAGGCCTCAATTCTTCTGATCACCTATCCCATCTTATATCAAATTTTTGTCAAGCATTTCGGCTTTGACTCTATATGGTTTGCTATGGTCTTTGTCTTTACCTTAGAGGTGGGGCTTGTCGCCCCACCTGTCGGAATAAATCTATTCGTAGTCCAGGGTATAGATAAAACAGCTAAATTTGAAGAGATTGTAAAGGGTGTATTGCCTTTTATAATTATAATGATTGCCAGCATTTTAATCGTGGTTTATTTTAAACCTTTATCCACCTGGTTGCCTAAATTAATTGGTTGATTATGGATGTGTTGGAAGATCAGTATGGCTTTATCTTGCATCATCAGGTGATGGAACATGAGAAGGATGTCGGCATTGCGGTTTCAATGGTAGCCGAAGCCAAGCGGAGATTTCCGGCGTTGGCGGTGTGCAGTTTTGACAATATGAATAATGTTTTACAGGAGAAGTGTTTCCAAAATTTACCAAAACCAAACTTGAAATGACGTATCCGCCTTACAGAAGAGGAGAAAATACATTTTAACTTCCGAATGCAATTTTTCGCATGCCGGCGTGTGTCAAAAATTTGGGGTTTCGGTCAGACACTATATAATAACAATTTGTTCCCAGCGCCCAACTTCATCCGTATCAGAGAGGCAGACAACTATTTCAAGATTGCCATGATATCGAGGCATCAACCCAAGCACATCTACTATCCCATGTACATAGACGTCAGGCTCGGCGGCTGGGCTGATTCCCTCCGTATGGCAATAATGTATTACCAGCCCTTGCGCTTTTATGCTTTTCTGTTGCTATCGCAATCCTTTGAATTTATTGTGGTTTGGTAGGCGCGATTGGATTTGAACCAACGACATCTACCGTGTCAGGGTAGCGCTCTCCCCCTGAGCTACGCGCCTTTACTGCAAAAAAAATTAACACCTCTGAATTTTCATGTCAAGGGAAATGAACTCTTTATTTCTGTTTCTGGTTGTTTAATGAAGCTGACTGAAGAATATTCATGCCTTTGTAAATATAGTGAAATCCGGAAAGTATCGACAGTCCTGCCGTAAACCAGTAAAAGCTGTATTTAATCAATGCCGCGCCCGAAATCTCAGGGTTTAAAAGAACGAATATAACGGTTGAAATCTGGGCGACAGTCGTGCATTTGCTGATAAAGCTCGGTTTGATATCAACAGATATATCTGTTATGGAAAAAACGGCTATCCCGAGAAGTATAAGCACATCACGGCTTATCACGATAACCGTCAGCCAGCCGGGAATAATCCTTAGAACTGCAAGACTTACAAATGCGGATATTATAAGGAGTTTGTCGGCAATTGGATCAAGATAAGCCCCGAGCGCCGTTCGCTGATTGAAATATCTTGCAATGAGTCCGTCAAGGCCGTCGCTTAAACCTGCAATCGTAAAAACAAGGAGAGCGGAAAAGAACAGATCCTTCATCAGGGAAATAACAAAAAGAGGAACCAGCAGGATTCTGATAATCGTTAATATGTTTGGAATGTTTATCTTCATTTGCATATGCCGGGACAAGTTTTAAATCAGGTTCTATGCTTTTCTTAAAAGAGCGTAGTCGGCTATATATTCAAGTGTTTTTCTTGTTTTTGAAGGTTTGAAAACAAGAAGAGTTTTTTTTGCCTTTTCAATATGATTCTTCGCACGCTCTTTCGTGTATGCAATTCCTCCGTATTTTTCAAGGAGATTTATCAGCAATTTAAAATCGCGCGCTGAAAATTTTTTATTTTTTATTATCGCTTCCATCCTGAGACGGTCATCCCTGTCCGCTTCTTTCAGGGCGTATATTACAGGAAGTGTCAGCTTCCCTTCTTTTAAATCGGCGCCCACCTCTTTCCCAAGAGCCCTGGTATCAAGCGTATAGTCCAGAAGGTCATCCGCCATCTGGAAGGCCATTCCCATGTTATATCCGTATCCGGAAACAGCCCTTTCTTCTTTTTTCGAAGCATTTGCTATACAGGCGCTTAACCTGCAGGCGCCCTCGAATAAGACTGCCGTTTTGCGCCGGATTATCTCCATATATTCTTCTTCGGTAAGGTCCAGCGCGCTTTTTCTCATAAGCTGGTGGATTTCTCCCTGGGACATGCTCTCGGTAATTCCTGCGATTACCTTAATAACTTTCGGTTTTCCGGTGGCAGCGGCAATGGACAAACCCCGCGCAAGAAGAAAATCGCCGACTAACACCGCTATCGAATTTCCCCATATCGAATTTGCAACAGGTTTTCCCCTCCTTAATTTTGCCCCGTCAACAAGATCATCATGCAAAAGGGTTGCGGCATGCAGGTATTCAAATGTTGTTGAAAAAATCTTGTCATAGTCTCCCTTATAGCCGCAAATTCTTGCCGAAAGCACCATAAGAAGCGGCCGCAATCTTTTTCCCCCTGCAAAAAGAATATGTCCGGCGACATCAGAGACAAGATCCAGATAGGGGTTTAAATTATCAGCAAGCGCAACTTCAATCTCTTTAAGGTCTTTTTCGACCATGGGAAAAATTTCACGCTTTAAATCTCTCATGCAGCTTCTCCGACAAGGTCATATTCAAGGGCATCTGTGATTATTGCCCTGGCAAAAGAGCCAATCTTCAGATCCCCTGTAACGTAAGTAATACCGTCCACTTCAGGAGCCTGATACCTTGTTCGTCCAATACAAAGTCCTTTTTCAGGCAGCTCCTCAACAAGAACATCAAAAACCTTGCCTATGTGTTTTCTGTTGTTTTCGAGGGATATTTCCCTCTGGCGGGACATGATCCTGTCGCGTCTTTTTTTCGCGACATTTTTCGGAACCCTGTCCGGAAGCTTATGGGATGGAATATCTTTGGAATCTGAATATATAAAAACTCCGAGATGATCAAATTTCACTTTTTCTATGAAAGAGAACAGATCTTTAAAGTCCTTATCCGTTTCACCCGGAAAACCTGTAATGACGGTTGTCCGGAGGGATGCATCGGGAACTGCAGATCTTATTTTATCAAAAAGTTTTAACAGATCGTTTTGATTATAACTTCGCCCCATTCTTTTCAGCACGGGACGGCTTGCATGCTGAACCGGAATATCAAAATAGGAACATATGTTGCGGCCTGAAGCAATGGTTTTAACGATATTATCATCTATGCTTTCAGGATGCGCGTAAAGAATCCTTATCCAGGCATCCCCCGATATTTTGGATATTTTTTCAAGAAGCCTCTCTATGCCGGCGGAACCCTTCAGATCTTTTCCATAAGAGGTTGTGTCCTGGGCCACAAGGATCAGTTCTTTGGCTCCTGATTCAATCAGCAGCCTCGCTTCTGAAACTATATCATCAGGAGAACGGCTCCGTTGTTTTCCGCGCAGCCTGGGAATAACACAATAGCTGCAACGCCTGCTGCATCCTTCCGCAACTTTTATATATGCCATATGCGGAACGGATCTTATTCTCGGTGCAGAAGGCTCGCTTAAAACGGCCAGGTTTGGATCAGGCAAAAGGCATCCTGATGCTATAGGAACTCCTTCAACAGCCTGCACAATTTTATCAAATGCGCCTGTGCCGATAAAATAATCCACCTCGGGAAGTGTTTTTGCTATCTTCTCCCTGAAACGCTCAGGAAGACAACCTGTAACAATCAGCCTGCGGCATGAGCCGTTCTGTTTATGGGCGGCAAAATCGAGAACCGTGTCTATCGATTCATCTATCGCTGATTCAATAAAACTGCATGTATTCACAATGATCGTATGTGCCCTTGCAGGATCCTGAACAATATTCCACCCCGCGTTTAAAAGCCTTCCGAGCATCAATTCGCTGTCCACAAGATTTTTCGCGCACCCCAAGCTTTCCAGATAGACATTTTTTTTATGTCTTGGCATATAAAAAATCCGGTTCTTTTATCCGCTGCAAAAAAGAGGATGCCGCCTTTTTGCCAAGGCAGCCCCGAAAAAACAACCTTCTATATACCTTTGACTTTTTTAATCTCTTCCGTAATCAAAGGGACAACTTCAAACAAATCTCCCACAACTCCATAATCCGCCTTTGCAAAGATGGGCGCCTCGGGATCCTTGTTTATCGCCGCAATAACCTTTGATGAGGACATCCCTGCAAGATGCTGTATTGCTCCTGATATCCCGCAGGCAATGTAAAGATTCGGTGAAACAACTTTTCCCGTTTGCCCGACCTGATCCGAATGAGCCCTCCATCCTTCATCGACAGCAGACCTGGAAGCTCCGACAGCTCCTCCCAAAATCCCGGCAAGCTTTTCTATTACCGAATAATCAGGCCCTCCCATTCCCCTTCCACCCGATACAACTGCATCTGCTTCGGTCAATTCGACCTTGCCCGTATCAAGTTTCTTTTCTATAAATGCAAGATCCGTCCTGCCTTTGTCGGCGGCAACAATTTCAACTGTTCCTGCCTTTTGAGATTCGGCAATCTTCATTGAATTGGGGCGAACTGCAATTATCCGGGGTTCTCCTTCAAAAATGATTTCGGCAAGGATTTTCCCGCCGTACATTGGCCGTGTCACAACAACATTTCCGGCATCAAGCCTGACTGCAACGCAATCCATTGCAAGAGGAGAATCGAGTCGGGCGGACAGCCTCGCCGCAAGATCTCTTCCACGGGAGGATGCCCCCAATATAATTACACAAGGTTTTTCTTTGGTTACAATACCGGCAACGACATTCGTGTAAGAGTCAGTCATGTACTCTTCAAGTGCGGCGTCGTCGGCAACAAGTATCCTGTCGGCGCCGTATTTCCCCAATGATTCGGAATTGCTTTTTATGCCTGAACCTATAACCGCAACTGAAAGAGCGCATCCCAGGCCGTCAGCTATGCGCCGTCCCTCACTGAGCGCTTCGTAAGTAACCTTCCTGAAAACACCATTTACCTGTTCCGCTATCGCAAGTACTCCGCAAGACATATTAATCTCCTTATAATAGATTGATCAAACAACCTTGGCCTCTTCATGCAGGGCTTTGACAAGCGCTTTGGCTTTATCCGCGGCGGTCTCCCCGGCAACCATCTTTCCTCCCTTTCGTTCGGACGGATATTTGAGTGAAATTATCTTTGTCTTCTGGGCGCCTATTCTGGCAGCATCAAGCCCTATATCCTTAAGAGTTTTCATCTCAAGAGGCTTCTTCTTGGCCTTCATAATACCGGGAAGGGATGCATATCTTGGTTCATTCAACCCCCGCTGAGTCGTTATAAGAGCAGGAAGGGGAGCTTCTACAACAACCATGCCGCCCTCTACTGTCCTGCTGCACGTTATTCTCCTGTCTGTTATCGCTTCTTTCATTACCATCGTAACAGCCGGAATATTCAGGAACTCAGCCACGGCAGACCCTACCATATAATTATCCCCGTCTACAGCACGCTGGCCTGCAATAATAAGATCAAACGGCATATTCTTGATCGCCGCCGCAAGAATTTTTGCCGTTTGCAATCCGTCACAGTTGTGAGCGGCAGGGTCGTTTATCAATATGCCCTTATCGGCTCCCATTGCAAGCGCAGTCCTTATCGCTTCAACCGCCTTCTCTGTTCCGACAGAAAGAATGGTTACTGAACCCGAACCGCCGTGTGCCTCCTTCACATGGAGAGCTTCTTCAACAGCAAATTCATCATAAGGATTGATTACCCATTTAACATCATCAGTCTTTATCGACACGCCATTTTCTAAAATACCGATAAAAGATTCGGTTGATGGAACCTGTTTTAATAAAACAATGACTTCCAATTTTCCATTCCTCCCTTCATGCTGTGTTGATTAAATTGATATTGTTAAAAAAAACAATGGAGCGGGCAGAATCGTCCTAAAAACATGCAACTCCGAATAATTAATAAATATTATTTCTAGTAAGCCGAGTATATTAGTATAAAATTTTTGTCAAATAAATTCTAAATCGATTTATTGACGAAGCCGTCATCTTTCAAAAAGGATCTTTTCATCCGTCTCTTTTTTCAGGCTGCAACCCGTCAATATTAATAAAAAAAAATTACACAGGCTGTTTTTGCCGGATATTTCATTTAAAAATCCTTACTTTATCAGCAGATTCTCGGAAGCTGCTCTCCTGTGAGCATATCGACCATCCTGGTTCCGCCGATTCCCGTTTCAAGGAAAACTTTTCCCGGATGCCCGGAAACCACCTCGCCTATTATGCAGGCGTCTTTCCCGAACTCATCTTCCCTTATAGCCGAAAGAACCTTGCCGGCGTCTTCCGGCAAAACAAAAGCAAGCAGCTTTCCCTCATTTGCAATATAAAGAGGATCAAAACCGAGCAGTTCACAAATCCCTTTGACTTCATTTTTTACAGGTATTTTATTCTCATAAATCTTCATCCCTGAATTGGACTTTTCTGCTATTTCATTGAGAGAGGCGCCGACTCCTCCACGGGTCGGATCACGCAATACATGGATTTTTTTGCTTGCGGTAAATATCCTTTCAACCATTCGGTTTAAAGGAGCCGAGTCACTTTTTATCGATGAAGTAAAGGTCATCCCCTCCCGCTGGGTCAAAACGGTTATGCCATGATCTGCAATCGTTCCGCTTAATATTATTTTATCGCCGGGAACCGCCTTCTCACATCCGACGTCAACATCGTCGGGTATCAGCCCGATCCCCGATGTATTTATGAATATCTTGTCGGCAGCTCCCTTCGGCACGACCTTGGTATCGCCCGTCACAACTTTAACCCCCGCTTTTTCCGCAGCGGCGCCCATTGACTTTATTATCCTTTCAAGGTCGGAGATTAAAAAACCCTCTTCAATGACAAGTCCTGCGCTCAGATAGAGAGGAGAGCCTCCACACATTGCGATATCGTTTACAGTTCCGTATATTGCAAGCTCCACGATATTTCCTCCGGGGAAAAAGATAGGATCAACGACATATGTATCCGTGGAAAAGGCGAATTTCTTTCCGCCGATATTCAATATCGCCCCGTCGTTTAATTTTGAAAGCATCGGATTGTCAAACGCGGGAAGCATAATATCCAAAGTCAGCGAGTGGGATATTTTCCCGCCGCTTCCGTGATCCAATAATATTCTGTCGGTTTTCATTTGTTTTATCCTTGACGGCTTCTTAAAGAGGCCTTCTGCTAAACTTCTCTTCTGAACCTTGCTCCTTCAATCTTGTTTCTTAAGCATGATCATCGCTATGATACTTATAATAGGCCGCGCATGTCCCTTCGCTTGAAACCATGCATGGCCCGACAGGATCAACAGGGGTACAGATTTTTTTATAAAGAGGGCATTCGACAGGGGTTTTAATGCCTGTAAGAATTTCGCCGCAGGCGCATCCCCTGGGCTCTATTGAATCTTTATTACTTATTTCAAATTTTTTTCCGGCGTCATAGTTTGAAAATTCATCCCTGATTTTAAGCCCGCTTCCCGGAATAATTCCTATTCCCCGCCACGCAACATCCGCAGCTTCAAATACATCATTCATTATCCCGACCGCTTTTTCATTTCCTTCAAAAGAGACAGCCCGCGTGTAGGCATTTTCAAGCCCCGGAGTTTTATTTTCTATCTGCTCAACAAGCATCAGTATCGCCTGCAGAATATCGGATGGTTCAAAACCGGCAACTACACAGGGTGTTTGATATTGATTGAAAAATGGAAGATACGCCCTGGTTCCTATAATCACGGAAACATGCCCAGGCAGGATAAACCCGTCTATTTTAATCCCTTCGGTCTTCATTAGAGCGCAAAGTGCCTGGGGCACTGTTTTATGAGCCGAATAAACAAAGTAGTTTTCTATCTTCATATCTCTTGCGGACAGTATGGATGCGGCGACGGTCGGCGCCGTTGTCTCAAAGCCGACACCAAGAAATACAACTCTCTTATCGGGATTTTTCCTTGCAATTTCAATCGCATCAAACGTGGAATAAACCATGCGGATATCTTTACCTTTTGCCCGCTCTTTTTGCAGGGACGAACCGGTTCCGGGAACCCTCATTAAATCGCCGAAGGTTGTTATGATGGTATCCGGTTTTCCTGATATTTCAATAAAAGCATCTACCTCGTTCTGGGCGGTCACACAAACTGGGCATCCCGGCCCGGAAATCAGAGATATTGTGTCCTGAATCAGTTTTCGTATTCCGTTTCTGAATATCGACATGGTATGCGTACCGCATACCTCCATCAACCGGATATTCTTTTTACTCAGGTTGTTTATCTGTTCAATAATTTTTCGTGAAATCTCAGGATCCCTGTATTCGTCTGCATGTTTTATGGTCATATTATATATCCATCTAACCCGTCTTTTGGTTATTATAAAAGGTTCTTCTACCAGTCAGTCGAAAAAAAGGGTTCCAGGATTCGAGGGTTCAGGTATTTGGAGATGATCCTTACAAAATCAGTTCGCTGATCCGGCAACTATCGCCTGTCCAAGTGAAATTCCTCCGTCATTTGACGGAACAAGTTTATGCGTATAAACTTTAAATCCATTTTCTTCAAGGGCTTTGACCATACCGGATAAAAGTATTGAATTCTGGAATACTCCGCCGCTTAATGCCACTCTTTCAATATCAGTATCTTTTCTTATTATTTTACATAGCTCTGTAAACAGGCGTATTGCTGTTCTGTGAAATTTTCCGCCGATTACAGACTGATGAATGCCATTATGAACGTCAGCAACAACACCTTTGATAATGGGAGCAGTTAAGATCTTGAATATGTTATCTTCCGATATCCATTCATAATCATAAGTCTCTTCCGTGTTTTCATCGGACAGCATCTCAAGCTCCATTGCCGCCTGCCCTTCAAAGCAGACACGGTTTCTGATTCCTATAATAGCAGAAATGCCGTCAAAAAGCCTTCCCATGCTCGATGTTTCAGGCGAATTGATTTTTTTTGAAATCATATCAATAATAAACCTGATTTTATCTTTGCCGGTTGCCTTCAAAACAGGAATATCCAATCCCCACATATCTTCGCCGAAAACATCGTAAAGATAACTCACAGCCATGCGCCACGGCTCCTTTATGGCTGCCGCGCTTCCCGGCATCGGGATATACGAGATATGAGCTGCTCTTGTAAACCGGATGTTTTCGGCAACCAGTATCTCACCGCCCCATATTTTACCGTCTGCTCCATAGCCTGTCCCGTCAAAAGATAATCCAATAACAGGACCGTCAATCATATTCTCCGCCATGCAGCCTGCAATATGCGCGTGATGGTGCTGAACCCTGACGACTTTAACGTTTTTGTGCGAGAGGGCATATTTTGTGCTCAGATAATCGGGATGAAGATCGCAGGCCACAATCTCAGGATCTACATCAAGGATCCTCTTCATATGCCGGATGGTAAGCTCAAAGAACTCAAGAGTGGAGAGATTTTCAAGATCGCCTATATGCTGGCTTAAAAACGCCTTATTATCTCTGGTAATGCAAACCGTGTTTTTTAATTCGGCCCCGCATGCAAGAACAGGCCGCATATTTCTGTTCAGAAAAACAGGCGTCGGAACATATCCCCTTGAACGCCTGATGAACCTTGTCTCTCCGGCAGTCCTTTTTACTATTGAGTCATCGCTTCTTAAATAGATATCCCTGTTGTGAGTCAGATAAAAATCGGCAATATCGGAAAACCTGTTGAACGCATCTTCGTTGTCGATTGAAATTGGCTCTTCGCTCCTGTTTCCGCTTGTCATGACAAGGGCCGTAAAATCATGCTGCATGAGAAGGTAATGAAGAGGCGTATAGGGAAGCATAGTCCCGAAATATTTGTTTTTAGGCGATACTTCACTGGAAAGCCGGTTCGGTTCTTTCTTTTTTAAAAGGACTATGGGTCGCCGGTAAGATGATATGAGGGACTCTTCCTCGGGTTCGATAACGGCAAATCTTTTTATTCTCTCTACATCAAAGGACATGATTGCAAAGGGTTTTTCTTCCCTCAACTTTCTTTTTCTAAGCGTGTAAACGGCTTTATCATTTTCAGCATCTGCCGCAAGATGAAAACCACCGAGACCTTTTATCGCAACAATATAACCCTGCTTTAAAAGCCCAGCGGTTGTTTCAACCGGATTTTTTCCGTCAATCATTTTTCTGTTGTTGTCATAAAGAGTTAAATAAGGACCGCAATCATGGCATGCGTTTGGCTGGGCATGAAATCTCCTGTTTTCCGGATCATCATATTCCGCCTGGCATTTGCCGCACATCCTGAAATGTTTCATGGAAGTGTTCGGCCTGTCGTACGGGATATCGTCGATTATGGTATATCTTGGCCCGCAGTTTGTGCAGTTGATAAAAGGATACCTGAGCCTTCGGTCCCTGGCATCGAAAAGCTCCTTCAGGCAGTCATCACAAATGCTTACATCAGGCGAGATAAGAACAGACCGGGAAGCATTCGGCCTGCTTCCTGCGATTGAAAAACTATTATGGTTTTTCACGGTTTCGGGATAATCTGAAACATCCGTGATACGGGCGAGCGGCGGACCGTTTTTTTTCAGTTCCCGGCAGAAGGAATCAATGTCTTTATCAATCCCTTCAACGTGAATTGATACTCCGGAGGAGGTATTTAATACTTCTCCTTTCAGGTTATGGCGGTTTGCAAGCTGGTAAACAAAGGGACGGAAACCGACACCCTGCACAATGCCTTCTACTTCGATTCTTCTTGCGACATACTTACTTTGCATGGAAATCCTTTATGGAAGGAACTGCTGTATGCTCAATCGGTTGGTTTTTCTTTTTCCGCAAAAGCAAGCGCTTCTCGAAGAACCATAAGGGTTTCCATAGCCGCCTCTTCATCTATCTTTTTTAT
>CAYVMK010000030.1:0-11216 GCA_964452445.1 uncultured Desulfonema sp.
GAGATAGATAATTACGATGATCCTGTCAGAATCAACCGGCTGAATCTTTCCAAAAACTGGTCTTCCTTCAATTTAAATGCGGAAACCCGCTGGTATGATAATGTAGTTAATCGCAGGTGGAAAGACACGGATAACACTTTGCACAAGCTGCCCATTATAGAGTTCAACGGATCAAAACAGCAGGTATCAGGCACACCTTTTTATGCTGATCTTGACTCCGAATACACCAACTTTTACAGGAAAGACGGAACGTCCGGCCATCGCATAGACCTGTATCCGAGGGTCTATCTGCCTTACAGATTCAAAAATTTTTTTACGTTTGAACCCTCTCTCGGATTACGACACACAACCTGGTATATAGACCCATCAAAAAGAGATACAACGGAAGAAGATACTTTTTATAACAGAGAAATGTACGATTTTAAGCTTGACCTTTCCACTGAGCTGTTCAGCGTTTTTAAAATAAACAGTGAGCACGTTGACAGTATTAAACATTCAATAAAACCCCAGATTGTTTATAACTACATACCGTATGAAAAACAGACCGATTATCCGTACTTTGACAGCATTGACCGAATAGCAAAGAACAACCTGATAACCTATTCATTAACAAACACTTTTATATCAAGATCTATTCAGGGCAAAACCGGCGGTTTAAGTGAGAAAAAGGAAGAAAAGCCTTCTTACGCATATAATGAATTTTTAAGAATAAAGGTTGAGCAAAGCTTTAATATAAACGAACAAAAAGAAAACAGAAAGGATGGAAAGCCTTTTTCCCCGGTATTCGGAGAAATCAAATTAAGTCCGGTAAAATACATTTCTTTATCGGCGGATGCGACATGGTCAACATATGACAACCGGTTTGTCACGCGGAACGCTTCGGGTGTATTGTCGGATAACCGGGGGGATTCGCTTTCCGCAGAATACAGATTTGCCCGTGATTCCATAGAATCCCTGCTTTCAATCCTTAACATAAAAATCTTTGACAATCTCTTAGTAAAAGCTGATCATGAACTCAATCTCCGTGATAATATAAGGATAAAAACGGGATTCGGCTTTCTGTATACTGCCCAGTGCTGGTCAATTGATTTACGCTATATTAGTGAAGTTAATGACCAGAAATATTTTTTCATGCTGAACTTTACCGGTCTTGGAGGGGTAGGGGGCTAGATGACAACAATAATAACTCCTTCATGGTACGTGCTTCATACCAAAAGCAGGTTTGAAAACGTGGTTCATGAAGGATTGACGAAAAAATCAATAGAAGTTTTTTTGCCGAAAGTTCTGGTCAGAAGCAGGCGGATCGACAGAAAAGTCATGATAAGGATTCCTCTTTTCCCTGGGTACCTCTTCGTGAAATCCGATCTTACACCCGACAGGCATATTGAAATTGTTAAAACCGCCGGAGCTGTCCGCCTGATAGGAAACCGGAGCGGCCCTCTCCCTGTCTCCCACGAAACCATAGAATCGCTTAAAATCATGACGGCAGGTGACGGTAAAATATTAACTGGAACCATCTTTAAAAAAGGGGACCTGGTTATTGTTATAAGCGGACCCTTTGAAGGTGTTATGGGAACATTTGCAAGATACGGTAAAATCGGACGTGTAATAGTCAACATTGAAGCGCTCGGACAGTTCGCTTCTGTGGAAGTCGATGAAGAGGATATTGAGGTTTTGACACAAAAATTATCATAACTGCTTGACTTATTATAAACATTTATTTAAAAGACGGATATAGATCAAAAGTTCACGGTTATTTTTCAAGGAGGAAACATGAATAAACTGGAGTTAATTTCGGCCCTCAAAAATGAAGCAAACATCTCAAAATCGGAAGCAGCCAGGGTGGTTCAGATTTTTTTTAACTCAATGGCAGATTCTATGGCAAAGGGAGACCGCATTGAAATACGCGGCTTATGCAGCTTTTATGTAAAAAATTATAAAAGTTACACAGGCAGAAATCCCAAGACCGGCGAGAAGGTGACTATAAAGCCTAAAAAACTCCCCTTCTTTAAATCAGGCAAAGAGCTGAAAGAACGGGTAGATCTTTAATTAGTGCCTGGTTTTAAATCTATAACGGATCAAATAAGGCCGGCCCTGATTTTAAATACTTTCATTAGAAAGGGAGCCATTCCGCATGCGCTTCTTTTCACGGGAATGGAAGGGGTAGGGAAGCAGGCTGCGGCAAAGGCATTTGCAATGGCCTGCAACTGTTTGGGGAACTGTCCTGATGAATCGCCTGTAAATTCCAAAGGGCCCGTTTCATCCGGAAAACCGGAAAACTACGGGCCGTGCGGTGTTTGCAGTTCATGCAGAAAGATCCTGTCAAACAGTCATCCCGATATTATCGAGATAAAACCTTCCGGTCCTTATATCAGAATATCTCAGGTTCGCGACCTGTGCGAGATTCTCGCATTTAAACCCTATGAGGCAAGAATACGCACAGTCATTATATCCGATGCCCAGACTATGAATACGGCAGCAGGAAATGCTCTGTTGAAATTACTGGAAGAGCCGCCTGAGCGAACAATTCTGATTCTGACAGCAACCGAAAAATCGGATCTTATCCCGACTATCGCGTCACGGTGCCAGCAGATAAGATTCAATCCTGTTTCCCGGAAAAGGCTGGCTGAAATGCTGGTTGAACGCAAAGGGATTGAACCGGCTGATGCCGGTATATTTGCAGCTATGGCAAACGGGAGCTTTAACCGCGCGCTTGCTTTAAGCGACAAAAGCCGTCTTAAAAAAAGAGACTGGCTTGTAAATGAAATTGAATCCTTATCGTTAAAAGAGACCGGGAAGTGCATGGCTTTTGCTGAAAGGCTGTCGAAAGATAAGGAAGATTTCTTAGACTCCATCGAAACACTTAAAATCTGGTACAGGGATATCGCCGTTTTTAAATATTATCCGGAGAAAAGCATATTCTTCGATCTTTCAGATAAAACAAAAACTGCATTGTTAAGGCATACGGAAAAGGATCTTCTTTCAAAATTTGATGAAATCCGGATTGCCCGTAAAAACATCCTGGCAAATGCAAATTTAAGGCTTACTGCGGAAACCATGGTACTGAGGCTTGTGCAAAGTAACTGTCCAAGTGGATAGGCTGTAGGAGATAGGCTGAGTAATTATAATAAAAGAAAAAATATCAGTGATGATCAGCGCAGATCGGTGGCTGAGTAGTTACTTGTGGGCTTAATATATGAAAGTTGTCGGCATCAGATTCAAGCCCGCCGGAAAAGTGTATGACTTTGACTGCGGCGTATTTGTGCTCAATGTTGGAAATAATGTTATCGTTGAAACCGAGCATGGGATAAGCTTAGGGACGGTGGCAGCAGTGCTTGCCCATTCCGATCTCCCGCATGATAAACCGCTTAAAAAAGTGATTCGCCTGGCAAATGAAAAGGATTATCAGCAAAAAGCGAAAAACAAGGAGACTGAACAAAATGCGTATGCTTTCTGCCTCAAAAGCGTAAAAGAGCTTGACCTTAAAATGAATCTTTTCTCGGTAGAGAATTCTTTCGACGCAAGCAAACTCACATTCTATTTTACAGCGGAAGGGCGCGTAGATTTCAGGCAACTGGTTAAAATGCTTGTAAATGAGCTGGGCGTCCGGATTGAAATGAGGCAGGTGGGAATCCGTAATCAGGCCAAGATGTGCGGGGGGCTCGGGAGGTGCGGCCGTGAAATCTGCTGTTCACTCTTCATGGATAAATTCGGACCCGTTTCAATAAGGATGGCAAAAGAACAGAGTCTTTCTCTGAATCCGACTAAAATTTCCGGCCAGTGCGGCAGGCTTATGTGCTGCCTGACATTTGAACATGGAATATTCCTGGAGGGACCAAAGGATAAATCGATTGAAGATGAACCGGCGGGCGATGAGTACGTTAAAGTTGAAGATATCGACATGCTTCCCGAAGAAGCTTATGAGAAGGTTGTCCTGAACAGTAATACGGAATAAAATGAAAAATTCATTTTATATCACAACCCCGATTTATTATGTGAATGCCAAGCCCCATCTCGGGCATGCATATACGACAATTGTCGCCGATGTTGTTTGCCGGTACAAAAGGATGCAGAACAAAGACACCTTTCTGTTGACAGGGACGGACGAACATGGAGACAAGGTCGTGCGCGCGGCAGGCAGGGAGAATTTAAGCCCGGGAGTATATTCGGATAAAATAAGCGGGCTTTTTAAAGACCTGTGGCCCGAATTGAACATAAACTACAATTCATTCATTCGCACGACAGATCCCTCTCACATCGCAGTCGTTGAGCATATACTGAAAAAAATTAATGATTCCGGAGATATCTATTTTTCCGAATATGAAGGACTGTACTGTTTCGGCTGCGAACGCTTCTACACCGAGCGCGAGCTTGTTGACGGGAAATGTCCCGATCACAAAACGGAACCGGAAGAGATAAGGGAATCCAACTACTTTTTCAGAATGAGCCGTTACCAGGACTGGCTCATTGATCACATCAGGAAAAATCCCGAATTCATCCGCCCCGAAAGGTATAAAAATGAAGTTCTCTCCTTTTTAAAAGAACCTCTGGAAGACTTATGCATCTCACGCCCAAAGATCCGTCTCGAATGGGGGATACCGCTTCCATTCGATGATAAATATGTGACTTACGTCTGGTTCGATGCCCTGCTCAATTATGTGTCGGCTCTGGGTTATCCCGACGGCGAGCTTTTCAGAAAATACTGGCCTGCAGCTCAGCATATTGTTGCAAAGGATATTTTAAAACCTCACGGAATATACTGGCCCATAATGCTCAAGGCGGCCGGAATACCCTTATACAGGCGCCTTAATGTTCACGGTTACTGGAATGTCGATCAGAGCAAGATGTCAAAGAGTCTTGGAAATGTCGTAGAGCCTCTTTCGCTTAAAAACAAATACGGCCTTGACGCTTTCAGATATTTTCTGATGAGAGAGATGGTATTCGGACTTGATTCCGGTTTCAACGAAGAGGCGCTCGTTTTGCGGTTAAACTCGGACCTTGCAAATGATCTCGGGAATCTCTTCTCGCGGGTCATTATAATGGTTCATAAATATTTCGGAGGCATCGTCCCGCAAATGAATCCTGAAACCGAAAGCGAACTGGAGGGCGGCTTAAAGTCACAGGCATTCGCGGTTATTGAAGAATATGAAAAAGCCATGGAAAGCTTCTCTTTTCACAAGGCATTGATTTCTATCTGGGACTTCATAAGCCTTATGAATAAATATGTCGATATCACTGCGCCCTGGGTGCTCGCAAAAAAGAAGTCAGGCAGAAAACAGCTCGAATTTGTCATATCAAATCTCCTTGAAGGATTGAGAACCGTATCGGGGCTCATTTATCCGGTCATGCCGGACACGGCAAAAACCATGCAGTATCATCTGGGACAAAATCCAGACGATTCGTTTTATGATATGAAGCGCCTTAAAGCCTGGAACAGCATTAAAGCCGGTACAAGCCTTCCAAAATCAATCTCTCTTTTCCCCAGGATCGACAGGAAAAAGGATGAATCTTCAATGCCTGAGAAAAACGCAGGTGTTTTAACACCTGAAATCAAACCGGAAATAACTATAGAACAGCTTGCCAAAATTGATTTAAGGGTTGCAACCATAACCGGCGCAGAATCAATTTCAGGTGCAAAAAAGATCCTTAAACTTGAAATCGATCTTGGCGAAACCAGAACGATTGTTGCAGGCATTGCCTCAAGCTATTCTCCGGAAGAGCTTGTCGGGAAACAGGTGGTGGTGGTTGCAAATCTTAAACCGGCAAAGATAATGGGAATTATATCAAACGGGATGCTGCTGGCAGCAACAGATGAAAACGGCTGCACTGTTGCAACTCTGGACAGGAGAGTAAAACCCGGCACACCTCTCAGCTGACTTTTAAGAGAGAAGTCCCCTAACCCCGATAAACGGGACTCTTTTCAGTACCCCCTTGAGGGGTATAAGTGCCTTCACGAAATAATTTTCTGCCACTCTTTTCAGTACCCCCTTGAGGGGTAGAAACGCGCAGAAAATTATTTCTAAGGTACTAATCGCCTGCAACATATTCCCATAATTTCATGCCAATCCATTCTCTTTTCCCCACAATATTGAAAAGTAGCCGTAAAAATTCTTGACAGCGTCGTTATTCTGATCTACGTACGTATCGCAGGAATGAACGTTCATTCCTATCGGCGAGGTGTTTGATAATGGCAAAACCGGACAAGCGTGACGATATAATCCGTGCTGCAATGGAGCTTATTGCAGAGCAGGGATTTCATGGCGCTCCCATGTCTATGATAGCGGAAAAAGCGGGAGTTGGCACAGGTACGATTTACAGGTATTTCGAGAGCAGGGACGTCCTGATCAAGGAGCTTTACAGGGAAAAATATGAGAGATTTATGGCTTTCCTGCTTGAAAAATATCAGCATGACAGGCCTGTGAGAGAGTGTTTTTTTCATATCGGAAGCGGTATTATTGAATATTTCATTCGTAACCCACTTGAATTCCGGTATTTCGAGCAGTTTCATAATTCTCCCTACGGTGTGGAGTATCGCAGAAACAGAATTTTTGAATCTGCAGACAAGCAGGATATCTTTATCGAGCTTTATGAAAGAGGCGCCACACAGCAGGTAATAAAGGATCTGCCCCATGTTATTTTTTTTAATCTGGCCTTTGCCCCGATTACATGGACTTTGCGGGACCATGTTCTTGGGTTTGTGGCTCTTGATGATTCGCTTTCAAGGAAAATAGTTGGAGCATGCTGGGATAGCGTTAAGATATAGAAGATTTTTTTGTGCATTAATCGGAATGAATGTTCATTCCGATATTTTATTCTGTTATTTTATGAGTACATATTAAACATTTTTTTAAGGTGCCAAATGCAGAAAATTGAAAGAATAAGAATGATTGCCATAGCGGGATTTCTTGCTGTAGTTTATGTTTTAACAGGTTGCGGGAAACCGCCCGGAGCCGGAGGCCCTCCGCCTATGGGAACACCGGAAGTGGCCGTGGTGACGGTGCAGCCCGAGAAGGCAACGCTCACCACTGAACTGCCGGGCAGGACGTCGGCCTATCTTGTTGCCGAGGTGCGCCCGCAGGTCAGCGGCATCATTCAAAAACGTCTGTTTACAGAAGGCTCGGAGGTCAAGGCCGGCCAGGTGCTTTATCAGATCGACCCGGCGCCTTTTCAGGCAACGCTCGACAATGCCAGGGCTGCCCTCGGCAGGGCCGAGGCCAATCTGCCTGCGATCCGGTTGAGAGCCGAGCGCATTAGAGAATTGCTCGTTGATAAGGCGGTCAGCCGGCAGGATTATGACGATGCGGCTGCTGCGCTGAAACAAACGGAGGCGGATATCCAATATTGGAAGGCCGCTCTCGAGACGGCCCGCATAAATCTGGGATACACCTCCGTCACGGCGCCCATCTCGGGCCGCATCGGGAGATCCACCGTAACGGAAGGCGCCCTGGTGACGGCCTATCAGCCCGCGGCCCTGGCTACCATTCAACAACTGAATCCCATGTATGTGGACGTGCCCCAATCCACCACCGAACTGCTCCGCTTGCGGCGCCGCCTGGAAGAAGGCCGGGTTCACAATGGGAAAATCCGTAACAACGTCCGCCTGCTCCTTGAAGACAACGCCAAATATCCCTTGGAAGGATCGCTTCAATTCCGTGATGTTACGGTAGATCCGACAACCGGATCGGTCATTCTACGGGTTATCTTTCCCAATCCCAAAGGCGTTCTGCTGCCGGGCATGTTCGTCCGGGCCGTGGTGGAAGAAGGCGTCAATGAGCAGGCTCTCCTGATTCCTCAACAGGCAGTCTCACGCAACCCGAAGGGGGATCCGATGACGCTGATCGTGGATGCCGGGAGCAAGGTTCAGCAGCGGATGCTTACGCTCGACCACGCCATCGGTGATGCATGGCTTGTTTTATCGGGTCTTGCGCCCGGCGATCGTGTGATCGTCGAGGGGATGCAAAAGGTGAAACCCGGCGCCTCCGTGAAGGTGGTTCCTTTTGAAGCCGGTAGCGAAAAGAATCGCGGGGAACGTAAAAACACGACCCTGCCGCCTAAAAAATCGAACTGACGGAGGCGTCTGATGTTATCGAAATTTTTTCTGGATCGTCCGGTCTTCGCTTGGGTCATCGCCATCGTCATGATGGCGGGGGGGGGGCTGGCGATCTACAACCTGCCCATATCCCAGTATCCCCCAATCGCCCCGCCGTCCATCGCCATTGATTCCTTTTACCCGGGGGCCTCGGCAGAGACGGTGGAAAACAGCGTCACCCAGATCATCGAGCAGAAGATGACGGGCTTTGACGACATGCTCTATCTCTCCGGCACGAGCGATTCGGCCGGGGCCTCCCGCATCGAATTGACCTTCAAGCCGGGAACCGATCCCGACCTGGCCTGGACCAAGGTGCAGAACAAGCTCCAGCTCGCCATGTCGAGCCTGCCGGAGGTGGTCCAGCGCTCCGGCGTTACCGTCAGCAAATCCACGCGGAATTACCTGATGATTGTGGGCTTGATCTCGGAAGACGGCAGCATGGGCGGCAACGACCTGCGGGACTATGCCCAATCCAACCTGGAAAAGGTGCTGGCGCGCGTCCCCGGAGTCGGTGAGGTCCAGAATTTCGGCTCTCAGTATGCCATGCGTATCTGGCTGAGCCCCGACAGACTCACCGATTACCATCTGACCATGGAAGATGTGATCCTGGCGCTACGGGCTTACAATGTGGAAGTGTCCGCCGGCCAGTTCGGCGGGGCACCGGCGCTGAAAGGACAGCGCCTGAACGCCTCCATCATCGTCCAGAACCTCCTCCAGACCCCGGAGGAGTTCGCCGCCATCCCCATTCGCGCCAATCCGGACGGCTCCATCGTGCGCGTCAAGGATGTTGGACGGACGGAACTGGGGACCGAGTTCTACGATGTCCAGGGCCATTACAACGGCAAGCCTTCCGCCGCTCTGGCCATTCGGCAGGCGCCCGGCGCCAATGCGCTCGATACGGCAGATGCCGTGAAGAAGAGACTGGCGGAGATGAGCACGTACTTTCCGCCGGGGATGAAGGTTGTCTATCCCTACGACACCACCCCCTTCGTCCGGGTGGCCATCAACGAGGTGGTGAAAACCCTGTTCGCGGCGATTCTGCTGGTCTTTCTGGTCATGTGGTTGTTCATGGGCAATCTCCGGGCCACTCTGATCCCGACCATCGCGGTGCCGGTGGTCCTCCTGGGCGCCTTCGCCGTGCTGGGGCTGTTCGGGTTTTCCATCAACATGCTGACCATGTTCGCCATGGTGCTGGCCATCGGGCTTTTGGTGGACGACGCCATCGTAGTGGTGGAAAACGTGGAACGAATCATGGCCGAGGAAGGGCTTTCGCCCCGGGAGGCCACCGCCAAGTCCATGGAACAGATCACCAGCGCCCTGATCGGCATCGGACTGGTGCTTGCGGCGGTGTTCGGTCCCATGGCCTTCTTCGCAGGGTCCACCGGGGTCATCTACCGCCAGTTTTCCGTAACCATCGCGGCGGCGATGCTGCTTTCGGTGGCTGTGGCCCTGATCCTGACGCCGGTGCTTTGCGCGTCGCTCCTCAAACTGGTGCCCAAGGGGCATGAGCCGGCGGAGAACGCGATCTTTTTTCTGCGCCCGTTTTTCCTGTGGTTCGACCGAACCTTTTTCCGGGTCAGAGATCGATATGTGAAACTGGTCGGCCATTCGCTTGCCGGAAAACGGCGTTACCTCGCGGTTTTCGTCCTGATTGTGGCGGGACTGGCATTTCTTTTTATGAGGATGCCGACGAGCTATCTTCCCGATGAGGATCAGGGAATGCTCCTCGCCCAGATCCTCATGCCGACGGGCAGCACCCTCGAACAGACCCAGGGGGTCGCGGATGAAGTCCAGCGCTATTTTCAGGAGAACGAAAAAGAGACGGTGGAATCCTGCATGACGATTACCGGCATGGGCTTTTCCGGCCGGGCGCAGAACAACGGCATGGTGTTTGTCAAATTGAAGGATTGGAAACTTCGCGACCGTGGGGATCTGCGGGCCAAAGCCGTGGCTGGCCGGGCCATGGGTGCGTTATCCCGAATCCGCAACGCTCTGGTCTTCGTCTTTCCGCCCCCCGCCGTCGTCGAACTGGGCCAGGCCAAGGGGTTTGATTTTCAGTTGCTGGACCGGGGCGGCCTCGGTCACGCCGCCCTGATGAACGCCCGCAACCAGCTCCTCGGCATGGCCGCCCAGGATAAGCGGCTGGTCGCGGTTCGGCCCAACGGCATGGAGGATGTGCCCGAATACCGGATTGACGTGGACTGGGAAAAGGCGGGCGCCCTGGGGCTGCCCATCACATCCATTCACAACACCATCGCGGCGGCCTTCGGCAGCGCCTATGTCAACGACTTCATTCAAGGCGGACGGGTGAAGCGGGTCTATGCTCAAGCCGACGCCCCTTACCGCATGCTGCCCAAGGACCTGGAAAAACTGTACGTGCGAAATACCGCCGGGCAGATGGTCCCCTTCGCCTCGTTTGCATCCAGCCGCTGGACGACCGGTTCCCCCCGGCTGGAGCGATTCAACGGCTTTCCGTCCCTGAATTTCTGGGGCGAGCCGGCACCTGGGAGGAGTTCGGGAGAGGCGATGCAGGCCATGGAAGAGATTACGGCAAAGTTGCCCAAAGGGATCGGTTTTGACTGGACCGGGCTTTCCTACCAGGAGCGGATGGCCAGTTCTCAGGTGCCCCTGCTGTACGCCTTTTCCATTTTCGTGATCTTCCTGTGCCTGGCGGCGCTCTACGAGAGCTGGCCTATCCCCGTCTCGATCCTGCTGGCCTTTCCTCTCGGGGCGATCGGCGGCGTCATTGCCGCGAGCGTGCGGGCGCTGCCCAATGACGTCTATTTCCAGATCGGCCTTTTGACCACGCTGGGTTTGACCACCAAGAATGCCATTCTGATCGTCCAGTTCGCCAAGGCCGGACTGGAAGGGGGGATGGGGCTGATCGACGCCACGTTGGAGGGGGCGAAATTGCGTTTTCGTCCGATCATGATGACCTCTCTGGCCTTCGGTTTCGGCGTCCTGCCCCTTGCGTTGAGCACGGGCGCTGGCGCCGGGGCCATGAATGCCATCGGCACCGCCGTGCTGGGAGGGATGGTGACCGCCACCGTTCTGGTGGTTATTTTTGCTCCCCTCTTCTATGTGTTGATCGAAAAGTTCTTCGGTAAAAAAGGGAAGCGCGAAGCAA
>CAYVMK010000031.1:0-11179 GCA_964452445.1 uncultured Desulfonema sp.
TGTTCTTGATTTCACGGCATATTGAACGCATCGCCGACCATGCGACCAATATTGCAGAGGAGGTCATCTATGTGACGGATGGCGAGATTGTCCGTCACGGGAAATTTTGAAATTGAGATAACCGTTAATATTCATTTATCCAGTTCTGAATTGCGGCTCTGATATTGTCGCGGATTCTGCGCATAGATGCCTTTTTTTGCTCATAATTTCCGGTAATGCTTTCCGGGTCATCAAAGGGCCAGTGAAACCTCTTTGCAATCCCTGGAAAAACTGGACATTTTTTTTCGGAAGAATCATCACATACCGTAATCACAAAGTCATACAACCTGCCCTGCCTGAAAAACTCGAACACACTGGCGGGTTTTTTCAAACTCAGATCAAAGCCGATTTCCTTCATCACCTCAACTACCAGTGGGTTAATAACGGTAGGTTCCAGACCCGCGCTTTCCGCAATGAATCTGTCTCCTGCGAGATGATTGAGAAATGTTTCCGCCATCTGACTTCTTCCGCTGTTATGAACACATATAAACAGAACTTTTGTTCTTTCCATACAACACCCTCCTTAAAGTATTTATAGTGATTATCAGAATCATGTTCCGATGGCTAAAAAGTTATTGAACCATTATGCAGAATAAATTGAATATACGGACAAATTGTTAAACCATCATTCACGTTATGTTAGTATTTTATTAGAACCGATTCCATAACCAGGAAAAAAGTTATTAGGAAATCATCAAATAGATTGAGATTTTCTATAATCGGCAACGGCAACAAGCTATGCTTGGTTATTCGTTTCAGGCTGATTTTGAGAAGCAGTCTAAAGAGCGGCAATCAGCGGCACATAAAAATAGATTGTTGCCTGCTATTGACGGGAGGAGTCACAGCTCTTCACCTTTTTAATGAATTTTTCACGAAATCTTAATAATTTTATAACAAACTGCCTTTATCTTCCGCTTGAAATCGAAAACGAATTTTACTTTTTGAAAAACATGAACAACATTAAAAGAATTGGAAAGGGTGTAAACATGGAACAGATAAGAGCGGAAAGACTGACTTTAGGTTATGGAAAAAAAGATGTTGTCAAGGAAATAGACCTGAACATCTCGAAAGGGGAATTTCTCAGCATCATCGGGCCGTCCGGTGTTGGAAAATCAACACTTTTGATGGGATTTAATGCAACCACCTCTATTCTCAGCGGACGCCTGAATATCTTGGGTAACAACCTCGGTACAATCCGATACAATGAGTTAAAGGTGCTTCGATCCAGGATAGGCGTTATCTTCCAAGGGTTCAATCTGGTGTCCAGGCTCAGTGTCTTTGATAATATCGCCAGCGGCCTGCTGCACAGCAAACCTCTATTTTCAGCGTTAATCAAGCATTACAGCCAGCAGGAATATGAAGTAATCTACGAGTACATGAAGGTCGTTGGAATTGAAAAGGAGGCCCTCAGTCGTTGCGACCGGCTTTCAGGTGGTCAGAAACAGCGGGTGGCTATTGCACGGGCCATTGCACAGCGCCCTGAAATTATTCTTGCTGACGAACCGATCTCTTCACTTGACCCGGTAAGCGCGCGCAGTGTGTTGGAGACCCTCAAAAACGCCAATGAGAAATACGGAATCACCGTAGTATCCAACCTGCATCAGCTTGACTATGCGCGGGAATTTTGCAGCAGGGTGATAGGGTTAAACGGAGGGAGGATAGTATTTGATGGACCTCCCGACCAGCTATGTGCTGCAACTGTCTCACAAATTTACCATAAAGAGCATCCTGACCATTTCGCTGATCATTGTTTCAGCAACCCCTTTGCATCATCCTCACTTCTGCCGGCTTGCCAGAATTAAAGCCGGTTTTTCAGGAAAAGTTTTATAGCAGGGATATCATAAATTTTAATATTTCTTGTTTTATGTTTAAATTAAAAACAAAAAGGAGAAAACCGATGAAAAAATTCATTAAGACAGCTATTACACTTGCACTGCTCTTATCTGTTCCTGTGGCCGCACTGGCTGCACCGGCCGAATGGCCAAAGGAGTTGCACTTCGGCCTGATTCCAACCGAATCAGCAACGGGGATTACCGACCGTTACGAAGGTCTTGCTAAACATATTGGAAAACAACTCGGGATTCCGGTAAAAATGCAGGTTGCAACCGACTATGCAGGAGTGATAACTGCCATGCAGTTCAAGCATGTGGATCTAGCCTACTTCGGTCCGAAATCCTATGTTGAGGCGGCCGCGCGGGCCAATGCGGAAGCTACTGTAATGGAGGTCCTGGAAGATGGAACCCTGGGCTACCATGGCCTGATTATCACCAAGAAAGGTTCCGGCATCAATAGTTTGAAGGATGCCAAAGGAAAAATCTGGGCATTTACAGACCCCAACTCAACAAGCGGCACCCTTGTCCCGACAGTCTATTTTGTCAAAACCCTGAAGATTGAGCCGGAAAAATATTTTTCCAAAGTTATTTATTCCGGCAGTCACGAGTCTTCCATTCTGGCAATCAAGTCCGGCAAGGTTGATATTGCTTCCACTAACGACCTTGATCTTGCACGCGGGGATGGCAAACAATGGAATTCGGCAAATGACTTTCAGATACTATGGACATCTGATTTGATTCCCGGCTCTCCTATGGCCTATCGCAAGGACCTGCCCGAATCCCTTAAAAAAGCGATTACGAAAGCATTTCTTTCATATGACGACAAAGAAGGTCTGAAAAAACTAAAACTCAAAGGTTTTGCAGCAACAAATGATAAAGCCTATGATCCAATCCGCGATCAGATGGAAGTAAAAAAACAGCTGGCAAACAAATAAAATGCTTTCCGCAATCGGCTCTTTTTTGGGGCCGATTGCAGTTTTTTTCCTGCGCCGGACAACTTGCTTTAGGAGTTTTATGTAATGCAGATCGATGAAATAAAGCGTCAGACCAACCCGTTTCACACCAATAACATCCTGGTGACGGTCGCAGGATTGATTATAATCTCATGGTGCTGGCACTCGACTGAAATGAGTGTCGGCGCATTATTGGATGGCTGGGGCAATATGATTACCTATATCGCGGGAAATCCTGAGATCAGGGACAGCGGATTTTTTCCCCCCGTCATGAGTGGTTCCAGGGTGTTGAAATATACTCTTTCCATGATGGAAACTGTTCAGATGGCTATTCTGGCGTTGATCCTCTCTGTGGTTATCGCTTTTCCCGTTTCGTTTTTTGCTTCCAGAAACACGCTAAATATTATTATTCCGGGAAGCAACCGGATGGCGCTCTTCCTGAAAAACGGGATCTACGCCTCGGTAAGGTTTTTTGCCAACCTCAGCAGATCGATCAATGAAATAATCTGGGCGCTGCTCTTTGTCTCCGCCGTAGGCCTGGGCCCGATGCCGGGTATCCTTGCTCTCGGCGTTCATACATCCGGAGTTCTGATCAAGCTTTTTTCCGAAGGAATAGAGACGGTTCAGCAGGAGCCGATTGACGCGCTGATAGCCACAGGCGCCGGATTTATAAAGGTTATTAGCTATGCCGTGATTCCCCAGATAACCCCGTTTTTTGTTTCAATGACATTATATCGCATGGAGTCAGATGTCCGCTCAGCCACTATTCTTGGTTTTACAGGAGCGGGTGGCATCGGCTGCTATCTTTTCGACAAACTGAGAAGCTATGAAAACCATGATGTCACAACAATCCTTATAATCATTGTAATTACTGTCGCAATTATCGACCGGATAAGCGCATCCATAAGGGCGAGGTACACATGACAAACCATATCAGCAACAACGCACAGTCCAAGAATATGGATATAACAATAAGAGAGGGGGAAAGAGCCGACCTTCCGGCCGTTCTCTCTCTTTACGCCCAGCTCGGAGAGGATGACGGAGCCGTACTCAGTCCGGAAGAGGCGGAGTATATCTTTGAAAGAATGAGAACATATCCGTACTGCCGGTTATATGTCGCTCTTGTGGAAAGCCGTGTCGTCGGTACTTTCACCATGCTTGTCATGGATAATATTGCCCATATGGGGGCCGGCTCCACCATCATTGAAGATGTGGTTGTTGAGAAAGAATTGCGCGGGAAAGGTGTTGGCAGGAGGATGATGGAGTTTGCATGCGGAATCAGCCGGGAAAAAGGCTGCTATAAAATCGCTCTTACCAGCAACCGTAACAGGAAAGAGGCTCATCGTTTTTATGAGTCGCTGGGTTTTGAAATACATGGTTACAGTTTCTCCCTATTCCCTTAGAAAACAGACCGCTGTGCGCGAAATGTCAGAAAGAGATAAGCAAGATGAGTTATGAAGATTTAACGGATGTTATCAACTCTATGGATGACGAAACAGTGGAACAGGTGCTTGCGTTGTTTGCCGGTTTGGAATTGACGGTGACCCGGCCTCCCTGCTCCGGACTGGTGATGTTTACCGTAAAAGACGGCTTTGAAACCGATTTTCACATAGGAGAAGTCCTGGTTACCGAGGCGCGTGTTATGTTTAAGGGGTATGAAGGTTTCGGTATGGTCCTAGGAGAATCCCCGCGAAGAGCGCTGGCAAAGGCAGCGTCAGACGCTCTGTTACGTTGTCCTGAAACGACCGGAATATGCGAAAATCTGCAAGCATATCTTAAACAGCAAAAATCCTTGAGGACAAAGAAGCTGATGGAAAGCTCTCTTCTGATTGCCGCCACTAAGGTGAATTTTGATCTGATGCCGGGAGCATAATCATGTATTCGGATAAAACTATCCGCGATCATTTAATGTTCAGAGTGATTCTTCAGGCTATGAGCCACCCCGGGAAAATTTTTTCTTTGCCTGATTATCCCGAAAGAACAACTGTTTCTGTCGAACTTCTCAGCTGTCTTCTGGACAATGAAGTTGGTTTTGCAGTCATCGGCGACAAAGATCTAGAGACTGTTATTAACCGGTGTACCTCCAGCCGACCGGCGCCTCCGGAGAACGCGGATTACATTATTGTCTGCAACGGGACTACCGGCGGCAAGCTTGCCGGTTTTAAGCGTGGTTCTCTTGAGTATCCGGATGCCGGGGCGACAATTCTCTATCTTGTGGAAGAGCTTAGCGATACCTATGGCGGAATTGAGCTGTCAGGGCCTGGAATCAGGGACACCGCTTCACTGCGGATCACTGGCTTTAACCTGAATGAACTTCGGCTTTTGAAACAGGTGAACGGAGAATTTCCCCTTGGCCTTGATGTTATATTTCTCGACCGGAGCGGACATATTGCCTGTATCCCCCGCTCATCGCAAATCGGAGTAAACTGAAAATGGGATATGTAGCCGTTAAAGGCGGAAACGAAGCTATTGAAAAAGCCTGTCAGCTGTTTACCTATGAAAGAACAAAGGGATCTTCCCCGCCGCTTGGAGTTGATCAGATCAAAGAACAGCTCTATCTGGTCGTTGACCGCATCATGGGAGAAGGAGGTCTCTATGCTCCGGATCTTGCAGCTCTTGCCTTCAAACAATCTGCCGGCGACAGCTTTGAAGCCTCTTTTATGCTGCGCGCCTTCCGGGCCACACAGCAGCGCATGGGTTATTCCCTGCCGGTCAGCACCGAAAAGATGAGGGTTGTACGCAGGATTTCGTCTGCATTCAAAGATATTCCCGGTGGTCAGATTCTCGGAGCAACCAGTGATTATACACTGAGACTTCTCGATTTCGACCTGCTGGAAGACGATGCGGCCGCGCGAAGCGCTTTTCGCGAACGGATATTCTGCAATCTTCCGCATGAATCCGATATTCCAACCACATTCCCGAAAGTGATCAGCATTCTGAGGAGGGAAGGATTGCTTGAAGAGACATTTTCAAATGTATCCCGGCAAAAGGAATTGGCTGACATAACCCGCCAACCGCTGACTTTCCCGGCCTGCCGCAGCGCCAAGCTACAGTCGCTGGCACGCGGAGAGACCGGAGGAATGCTGGCTCTTGCTTATTCCAGTATGCGTGGCTACGGAAATATCCATCCTACTCTTGGTGAATTACGAATCGGCTACCTGCCGCTTACTGTGCCTCATCCGTTGACCGGCGAGCCTTGTGCGGCCGGTGAAGTAAAAGTAACGGAAGCCGAGGTTCTGGCTCGCATGCAGGGCAGCGACGGCATGCCGCGATTCAGCCTTGGCTACGGTCTTTGTTTCGGTCAGAATGAGATCAAGGCGATCTCCATGGCAATCCTTGATCGCTGCACCCGGACGGAAAAACCAAACAGTCCTGCCGAAGACCAGGAATTCGTTCTTTACCATATCGACGGCATCGAAGCGATGGGCTTCTGTAATCACTGGAAGCTGCCGCACTATGTGGATTTCCTTTCCGATCTCGACCGTCTCCGAAAAACCCAGGAGCTGGCCCGCGCCGGAAAACAAAAGGAGGATGCCGATGCTTCTGAATGAATGGCTGCAAAAAGATGATGAAGTGAAGGCCGATAAGGCTAAGACCGCCGGGTATCCCTTCGGGTTTATGGATGACGGGGCCAAGAAGGAGATTCGCCGCAGCATACTGAAAGCAGTTGCCATCCCGGGATACCAGGTTCCCTATGGTTCCAGGGAAATGCCTATTGCCCGGGGCTGGGGAACCGGTGGTCTTCAGATTACTCTCTCTCTTGTAAAGCCGGATGATATCCTCAAGGTAATTGACCAAGGTTGTGACGGCAGTGTCAACGCCGTCAACATAAAAAAGTTTGCAGCTGCCGTTGCAGGCGTCGCCGTTACCACCGATACCCGTGCGGCGACCATCATACAGACCCGTCATCGGATCCCCGAGGAAAAAATGACCGATCAGCAAATCCTGGTGCTGCAGGTTCCGTATCCTGAAGCGCTGAGGGAGGTTGAGCCCTCTGAATCTGAAACCCGCCGGATGCATGCCGAGGCGGATTACAGCCGGATGTGGCTCTATCTGTATGAAGACATAGTCAATTACGGCGAGATTACCATCAGTTATCGTTATCCGGTTACAGTCAATCACCGTTATATTACAGACCCGAGTCCGATTCCGCGATGGGACGTGCCCAAACTACACATGGCTGATACGCTTTTTCTTTTCGGAGCAGGAAGAGAAAAGAGAATCTATGCTATTCCTCCCCATACGGCAGTTGAGCCTCTGGAATTTGAAGACCACAAATTCAGGACGGAGAATTTTTCCGGCAAGGTTTGCGCACGGTGCGGCGCCGGCGATACATACCTGGACGAAGTTATAGACAACGACGGTGGCGGGCGAAGCTATTTCTGCTCGGATTCCGGTTTTTGCGACAAAAGGAGCCGGGCATGGAACCGCTGATACGGATACGAGGGCTTTCAAAACGTTTTGGTAACGGGTGTAACCGCTGTTCGGATTTCACCGGGCTGGAACAGGATACCAATCTCTGCCCTCGCTGTGGTTCAGTAATCGCTTGCAACGACGTCTCCTTTGACCTTTACCGCAACGAGGCGCTCGGAGTTGTGGGAGAGAGCGGTTCCGGCAAGAGCACTCTGGTGCGGTTGTTGCATTTCGAATGGGAGGCAAGCGGTGGTACCATTGAAATACACCGACGTGCAGTTCATAGCGATTTGCCGGAACTCTTTTCCTGTGATTCGGATTACAGCTGCAACCTGCTTGGCCTGAGTCATTTTCAGAAGCGACAACTCCGCAACGCCCTGATGGGGATTGTGTATCAGAATCCGCATCTGGGACTCAGAATGAAGGTCAGTTCGGGCGGCAATATTGCAGAGCGGCTTCTTGGGGCCGGATGGAGACATATAGCAAGGATGCGGGACCGGTCGTCTGAACTGCTGTCGAGAACGGAAATACCTGTAAAGCGGATGGATGAACCTCCCTGTAATTTCAGCGGCGGAATGCAGCAACGGGTGCAGATTGCAAAAGCCCTCTCGAACAACCCCCTCATCCTCTTGCTGGATGAGGTCACCACAGGCCTTGATCTTTCTGTCCAGGCCCGGGTGCTGGATCTGATACGGAATTTGAGGAGCGAATTCAGCCTGTCGATGCTGGTGGTTTCACACGACCTTGGAGTTATCAACCTGCTCTGCCAGCGAACCATGGTGATGAAATCAGGTCATGTCGTTGAAGCAGGACTGACGGACCAGATCCTGCAGGACCCCCAGCACCGATACACCCAGCTTCTCGTGGCATCTCAATTGTAATAAAGGAGCATTCGTGATTACCGTAGAAAATTTGTCAAAGAATTTCACGCTCCATATCCTCAACGGGAAAAAGATCGAGGCCTGCAGTGGTGTATCCTTCGATGTCCCGCAGGGCGGGTTTCTGGGCTTGGCCGGTCCCAGCGGCGCAGGAAAGAGCACTGTGCTGAAATGCATCTACCGGACCTATCTGGCGAGCGGCGGTTCAATTCATTACAACTCTGCAACCTATGGCATGGTTGATTTGGCAACATTGCCTGACCGTGCAGTCATAGATATCCGCGACAGGGAGATGGGATACGTTTCCCAGTTCCTCAGGGTGATTCCCCGGGTCTCCGCAATAGATGTAATAATGGAGCCGATTCTGATCCGTAACGGAGTGGCACGGGACGTAGCGAGAAAGCGAACCATTGGACTGCTGGAACGATTACGGATTCCATCGCACCTGTTTGATGCCTACCCTGCAACTTTCAGCGGCGGTGAGCAGCAGCGGATCAATATTGCCCGGGCCGTCAGCTGGAAACCGCGCCTGCTGCTCCTGGATGAGCCTACCGCCTCGCTTGACAAGAATTCGGTCGGGGTGGTGCTGGATCTTCTAAAGGAGTTGCGGGAGGAAGGAACAACGATGATAGGAATCTTCCATGATACAGGCTTGCTGGAGTCAGTTACCGATTCAGTTTACCATGTCTGCTGACAGATACAGAGGTTTCATTTTATTGCTCCGAATGGAGCGTGTTTAAATACTATAAACAAAAGGATCGTTCACTTTGAGTTTACCGAAGGCAGAACCAGCCTTTTCAATAAAGGGAGAATTTTCATGCAGGATGGTTTTATGATAATAAACGCCCGGGTAGTTACCCCTGAAGGGGTGAGTGATGGTGCGGCGGTACAGGTTGAAGATGGGCGTATTGTCAGGATTAGTGAAGTATTTCCTCAGGCGACCAGGGGAATTGATGCCGGAGGAAAATACCTTTTTCCCGGTTTTGTGGATATGCATTCCGATGCGATCGAAAAGGGGATCGAACCCCGCCCCAATACCTTTTTCCCGGTGGACATCGCCGTTTTTGAACTGGACAAGAAGATCGCCTCCTGCGGCATAACAACCATATATCATTCCCTTTCTTTTGCTGAAATGGAGGTGGGGCTGAGAAACAACAGTGCAGCAGCAGGGATCATCCGGGAGATCAACATGTTCCGAAACAAGCTGAAAGTGAACACGAAGATCCACGCCCGCTTTGAAATTACCGACATCGGGGCTGTTCCGTTTCTCGAAGATCTGATCAGGGATGGCCAGGTGAACCTTTTTTCCATTATGGACCACAGCCCGGGCCAGGGCCAGTTCAGAGATATCCTGTCGTACAAGAGATACTACGGTCCTGTTTATGCCAAGAGCGATACTGAGATGGACGATATCATCGAACGGAAAATAGAGGCGAAAAGCAATGATGCACCAGGATTTATTGCTCACCTGATCGGGGTTTGTCGTGAACACGGAATAGCCGTTGCTTCCCATGACGATGATTCCCGGGAGAAGATCAGCTGGCTGAAAGAGATGGAGATCGGCATGACTGAATTTCCGGTTAATATTGAAACGGCGCGCGCTGCCCGTGAACTCGGCATAAGTGTTTGCCTCGGCTCGCCCAACGTCGTGCGGGGGAAGTCACAGTCCTGCAACCTTAGCGCCCGGGAGGCGATTGGTTGCGGATACGGGAATATTCTTTGCTCCGATTACTCTCCCATGACCATGCTCCATGCAGCTTTTACCCTTGAACGGCTTGGCATTCTTTCCCTTCATGAAGCGATAAAAATGATCAGTCTGAATCCGGCGCGCGCGGTCGGTATCGCGGATCATACAGGATCAATAGAGGTCGGGAAAAATGCCGACCTTGTGCTGGTGGACTATTCAGATGGACTGCCACGGGTGCTTAAAACATTTGTTGCAGGAAAAGAGGTTTTCGCCACATGCTGAATATCGGCAGCAACATAAACGAAGTGCGGGTAGACGGAAGCCTGAAAGCATTAAAACACGACCTTGCAGCCTTTCACCAGTTTGCTCTGACCGCCGCTGAAATTTCGATACATGGTCTTGACGCAGTCAAAAACGGCCGCCTCGACCGCCGAAGGACGTCGGAAATTAAAACGATTCTGTCTGAATTTCCCTTTCGTTACAGTACACATGCTCCCAATCCGCTTAACCTGATGGACCATAAATATCCGGAGCTGCACCGGAATGTATTGCACGCATCGCTTGAATTTTCATCTGAAATCGGCGCCAGGTGCATGGTTTATCACCCGGGGCGTTATCTTGCGGAGGAGGAATTCGGAATCAGAGGACCTGTATCCCTCACGTTACATGAGAAAGAAGACTTGCTCGGTCATGAGGCAGAAGTTCTTAAAGAAGCTGCTGACGCCTTTCCCGGTGTTATTATTGCCATGGAAAACGCACGCCCTTATCTATACCATTCACCTTATTGCTATGCAGAGATACCCCGGGAGCTGGCTTGCCAGATCCGACGGATAAACCGGAGTAATGTACTGATGACCCTTGATTTCGGCCATCTCAGACTATCGGCAAATTACTACAATACGGACGCGCTTGAAGAGGTAAAAGCCGTTGCTCCTTTCATTGCCCATTGTCACGTCCATGATAATTTCGGGCATTCTGTCTATTACTCGGAAAAGATCCAGACACACCAGATTCCGTTCGGCAAGGGCGATTCCCATATGCCGGTTGGCTGGGGTACCATCCCTTTTTATGAACTTTTTGCCGGGTTTGTACGTGACTATAATGGGCTTCTGATCTGCGAGCTGCGCAGCCGGTATTTCAAGCAGACCGGCGAAGCAGCGGAAAATCTTGCCACGATCCTCCAGAAACTCGGGGTCTGGGTGCGGTAGACAAGCACCCTTGCATTCTTCACTTCTCCTGCCCGATTAATACCTCTTCCGGCAACTTCGTCAGATCTAACCGATATCAAAATCCGAACAAAATTATTCCTGCCTTCCGGTTTCATATTAACGGAAACGTTGCATTAATTGCACTTTTGAAAATCGTCTAATTTAAGAC
>CAYVMK010000032.1:0-11144 GCA_964452445.1 uncultured Desulfonema sp.
GGACCACTGCACCACCTCCAACGCCAGGCCCCATACCCACACCACCCATACCGCTAGTTCCGCCTGCGCCGCCGCCTGTACCTGATGTTCGCGCACTACCTGCCAAACCTGGTTTTCTGGCCTGAATAAATGTTAATTTATCACTGTCCTTGGCTTCTAATTTCGTGATATTAACATCAATAAACCCCTGCTTTTCAAGAGTTGCCTTAAATTCATCATCACTCTTTTGCTGCTTATCAATGGTGCTTACGCTACCATTGTTGTTTGTTATAATATAAATTATGCCGCCCTGCCCCAACACCCTCCAGGCTGATGAAAATGCCTGGTCCATATCAAGATATTCTGTACTCTCAGGATAATACACGGCATCGAATGAACTATCTGTAAAAGGCAAATTATTACCATCAACTACGGCACCCGGCACCCCTTTATTACCAGCTATCTTTACAAAACCAGGCCGTATATCTGTACCAAAGACATCAAGCCCCATATCGCGTAATTCTTTCTCAAATGTCCCAAGGCCCATACCAACAGCAAGAACGCGGCTGCCAGCTTGAGAGTTACGCACGATACTAGTAGCTATCTCTTTTCTGCGATCTGCATCTTTCGTAAACGCACTAATGTTCCAAGTCTTACCTTTATATAAAATCGTATCTTTACCCTGTTTCTCAAATTCAGCATAGAGATCATCAGAGGTAACTTCACTTGTACTACCAGTTGTCATGGACTGGCCAAAAAGCTTTCTTTCATACGCATATGCCAAATCAAGAGCAGACCTGGGGTTATCATTAATGCGGTTAAATACACTCCGCATATCAAGTCCGGCATTCGCCGCAGCGTTCATACTGTAGAAATATCCTACTAAAGAAGAACTATGTGTATCCAATGGCTGCCCTTCAGAAGCAACCACATGGGTAGAAAATAATTGATTATTAAAATACTGCGTCAAAACTTCCTGGACTTGATGTTCTTTGGTATCAATATCAAGAGAACGTAATCTTGCCTGGAATTGAGAATCAGTCTCATCTATTGTAGTAATCTCTACTTTACGTTCTTCGGCAAGTTCTTTTTTCACGAGCTGGCGAACTGCCCAGCCCAATTCTCCGGTAAATCTGCTGGCATCTTTACCTAAAGAAACCCAGGTATCCTTAATTGCTTTATGGAAATATTCGTGCCTGCCTCCTTGCCCAATATTGTATCGACCGACCGGCGTAAGGCCAACTGCAACATCGCCATTTTCATTAGTAATCAGGCGATAATTGCTCTGGACATTAACCAGAAGACGGCCTTCTGCTTCTTGTAGTTGAGCAGTAGTATTCCTATCCGTATTCATACCATCCTTAATAGCCTTAGTGGTTAAAACAACTGGCAATACACCTTTAGCAATCGCTTCTCTGATAGGCTGCGCTTCTTTTTCTTCCATACCACTGGTCAATGCTTCAGCAACTTCAGCAGGCGCGCCATTTTGAATCTCCTCAAATTTCCGGGCAAGCAGATTATCTTTTTCCGCATATAAACCTAATACTTTCATGGTGCGCTCTGAATCAAAGGTATGAATTTTACTTAAATCGGCGCGCGCGCTGGATAAATCTGCATCTACTGCTGCATCACCGGTAACTAAATTATCAAGGAGTTTAAAACCAGTAAGGGCAGTCTGACCACCATACATATCAAAGTCTTTTTGCAACCTGAAACCTTCCTTAACAGCATAAGCAGTGCTTAATCTTCCTGCTTTCAGATTTTCCTTAGACTTAGTAAGGTTTTTAATCATTGCATCGAAACTCTTGGTATCTATCGAAGGAGATGCTATCTTTAATTTGTTAAAAAGAGCTATACTCTGATCCAAATATTCGGTTTGCGCTTCAACATCTAACCAGCTAGTAGTAATCTGCTTAAGTAATCTGCCCTGCTTGGTCAGGTTGCCTATTCCTAATCCTACTCCAATACTATTCTCTGTTCCGCTTTCTAACTTAGCCAGGGACCAGGCCAAGAACCGTGAAGTTGCTGGAGCCTTATTAAAAGTAACTGCAGCGATGTTACTACTGTCAGCCTCTGAGACCATTCGCTTTGCCTCTTTCCAACTAATCCTCTTTTCTAGCCATTGGCTATTGCTATCCCAGCGGCTATAATCAACGGCCATCTCTTCGCTAAAACCATAAGCATATTCTGCCTGCGCAAGCGCAGTACGCAAATTAGCCAACTCAAGCGACCGCCTATCAGCTCTGCTCTTTTCACCCCAAACTGGAGTACCTGCTGATACACGTGCTCTTTCCATATTATTCTGCAGCGCCTCAAGAACAAGACCATTATGCACATTGTTATTTACAACAGGAGTATTAAGCTTCCATATGCGATAACCTGCCCTCTCAACATCGTTGCGGAACTCTGAACTTCCTTCTTCAAGAATATAATTTATGTTAACCGGAAGGCGCGCATCAGTCCCGTTGAATTTTAAACTATCCTTTCCCTGCAAAGCTGCCTGTGCGATAATGTCGACATTACCAGGCTGAGCAGCAATATCACGTGCAACTGCCCGCTGGTAGGCTTCTTTTTCTATTGCATCCTGGTCAGAATTACCGAACGTTTCTGCGGTCTTTAGATACTGGGCACGCAGGTTATCGCGCGCCGTATCATCATTAACATTTTGCAACGGCTGGCTTAACTCCAAGGTCCGCTGCTGCACTCCAAATTCATGAACAGCTGATTTTGTATCAGCCATTTCTATCCTGCGCTGATTCCCGGATTCATCTGCAATTATATAGACTGTTGCCTTAGGAGCTAAATCCACCAAAGTTTTTAAATTGCCAGCGTTATCTCGTATGCCACCTAAAGAAATATTAGTTCCGGTAAATTTACCATCCTTATCCTCTACGCCCAAAAGATTAAACCTGCTACTCTTATAATTGTTGTTGGCATCTCCGTAGCGGATAATGTTTCTGGCGTTCATACTTACATGAGCTCCACTAGGAGATGCAACCTCTTCCCAGACTTCCCGGAGATGTGTATTAATAATGCCGGACAACCTCGGAGAGAATACAGACACTACTGATTCCACAATACCAAATACCGGTGCTGCGGCAGCTCCAACAATAGGTTCAACTATAACTTCTTCTATACTCCCCTTACCTACTAAATTAACCATGCGCATAAACCTGCCACCGACAGTGCTGTCAAGAGAAAGCTTTTCAGCACGAGAAGTAGCAGCGCGCAACCCGGTCAGGCCTAAGCCAAATGTTTCGCTGATACCTTCGCCATAAGCCCTAAACCATCTACCGGCATTACCGTTTTTGCCCATATTAGAAAGCAGGGCTTCCAACGGCTGGTGGCCAACACCAAGTATTGCTGAAAATATAACGTTACTATGATTTGGATCCGCATTCCATATACCGCCAAAAAATGCACCTGGGCCTTTTTTAAAGGCATCACTGATGTGCATTTTTAATTCACCGGTTTTATCATTCATACCAAGCAAGCCACTGCTATATCCAACCAGGAAAACATCAAGAAATGACTTATAAAAACCTTTGCTCGTAATATCCCAAGCGCCTTTGTATTTAATCGCGTTGCCTGGAACAAAAACTTTCTCAATTGCCCCATCATTCTTCCTTACCTCTACAGTACGCGATTCCTGCCAAAAGTTCCCCAACATATTTACGAACTTTCGCTCAACAGGATTGTAAGCAGAATCAGCTGAATCTTTAAATATTTTGGAGGATAATTCAACAACCATATGCAGTGGCGCAATAACCGTAAAAAGCGTAGTCCCTGTGGCGCGTACACCATAATCCCAAACAGTAGTTTTTGCTAAGGAATACCCGCCGGCAAGCATTTTCTGGCCAAGTGAATTCTCAGCTAGCCGAGGAGTTATTCGAGAACCAGCAAACATCGCCAGGCCACTTGCCACCATTATCCCTGCAACAACATTTAAAGTAGACTGCCATTTTTTTGCTGTATCAGAATAAAGGCTGGCGAAATTATTAACTGCTGCGATCCCTAAACCAGAACCCACCATCCATTTGCCATTTGTACGTAACACTTTGCCGGATTCAAGTTTAGCGTCTTTGAAATTCTCTCTAAAAGGCTCCTTAAGTTTATTCAGTGCTTCGCCTTTCTTAGAGAAATCCATTTCTCCTACTTTTTTATTTGCAACGCGCACAACATTACCGGCAGCAAGCAAAAGTCCGCCTATTTTTAACGCATAACCCCAATCGCTTTCCGGTGAAACTAATACCTTTGTTCCGGTTGTGCCATCTTCTGTCCAATATCTGAATCCTCCAGGCATACCTGACCATATACGATGAGCTTCGCCAAAAAGATTAGGCGTAGAAGCTATCGCATAAGAAGCATCAATCTCTGCCTTACCGGTTGCATCAGTAACTTTAAATCCAATTGCAGGATCGATAATCGTTTTTTTGATACCATAATACGCTGCGCCTGTTGCCATAGAACCGCCGAAAGCATTGGTTAACCAAAGCCTGGATGATTTATGGCCAAAACCTACGGTTGCTAATGATCCCGCAATTGTTAAGCCTCCAACAACCCTTAAAACACTAGCTAATTTATTATAATCTTTGCTGGCAAAATAATCACCCAAAGCCACCAAACCAGTACCGCTAATAGTACCACCAATTGCAAGACCATAAGAAGTGCCTTTATTTAACTTAAATGCCTTGCCCGCATCATATAATTTATTCACATATGCAGTATTTGCGTGCAACGCATACCCTATTCCTGCGCCAAAAGCTACTAATCCTATGCCAGCAATAACATTACCTACCCCTCTTACCCAATTATCTTTTCTTCCGAAAAGATCAGTATGTGCTGCAATCGCATAGGTAGAAATGCCTGCGGCAGCAACTCCTAAACCGCGGATACGCGCAGATGTTGTTAAATTACGCGCGCTAGCTATACCTTCCTTATTAATTGCTGTTTCTCCAATAGCAGTAATTCTCTTGCCTAAAGAAGTATTCATATAGGTATTATTAAGGCCTTTGGCAAGCTTGGCTGCTAAAGAGGCATAAGTTGCCATACCAACTGATGAAGAAACAACCGTATCCAAATTATAAGCAAGGGTTCTCGCTGATTTACCTAAAACATTAAAGTCGCCCTTGGTAATCGAAGCACCAAGAGCAATACCGCTGTTTATATAAATGAGCTTAGGCGCAACAGAAAGAGAATTTCCTGCAAATCCAAAACCTTTAGAAAGGAGTGGCGACCCACTCTCCTTAAGGATACCACTCATAGATTTAAGCTCTCCACCCAAGGCTCCTAGGCCTTTTCCTGCGCCAAGAATTCCACCCATCAAATAGCCCCATTCAGAAAGACTGGCAGGAGCCATATTTTGAGTTGAGCTGTCATTATTAAAGATGTCTTTTATAATTCCGGCAATATTGGCAAAACTCTTAGCTGTATCCCACGGAGAAAGCATACCACTTAATGCCAAAGACAAGCTTCCCGAATAAAACTTAGTAAACCCGAATACATAAGCCGGAGCAACGCCAAAACTACTCATACTGCCCTGAAAACCATTAAGGACGCGTGAAGTTTCATAATTTTCAGAGATTTTAATTCTCTGGAAGAAATTAGGATTAGTTTCTGATGCCTTTATAGCGCCAAACCATTCTAATTTACTCCCTACAATACCCAAAATCTGCCTTCCGGCAAAAGTGCCTAAATTCTGAAACATTAATCCTGGCACCGAGGTTAGCCCGTTCACACGCCGATTGTCAACGATCCGCGCTGTTGAAGCATCAACTGTAGCATACACAGTACTAAAAGCAGTATAAGAGGTAAGCACTGTAGTTACAGGATATCTTGCAGCAGTTACTCCTACGCTACCAGGCAATACCCTGGCAATTCCCATGCCTGCTTTTCCAGCCACCCAGTTTGCGCCTTTACCAGAAGCATATAGTACCAACGGCGCTACAGCTCCAAGCGCGGTATTGCGCAGCACATTTTGCATAACAGGATCGCCGTTAGAATAATTTACGATTGCCGTTCCGCTGCCTCCGGCAACTGCGCCAACAACCATTGCTCCTAACATTGGACTGCTGGAGCGGCCTAAACTTACCGTATACGCTACTCTTCCTAATCCTTCGGTAATAGACTTACCCACCCCGCCGAAAGATCCGCCAGGCATAACAACTCCGTATGCAAATGCTTTTACAGTACCTGTTAAACCTAAAGTTTCACCATCGGTATAATAAGCATTAACGGCATTTGCCGCAATAGCAGTGGCCAACCCTCTGCCAGCTGCAGCCTTAGTAAAATAGTTTGTTGCAACTTTCTCAGCAACTCCTGAAGCAACTTTTTCCCCTAGTACTTTTGCTGCTATCCATGCTGTTGCCCAAAGACCACCTTCACCCGCCGCCTTACCAACCAATGCAGAACCGAATCCTACACCTGCGCCGACAACAGTTGGCGAAGTAGCTACCGCAAACGTTAAACTACCCACAGTCCAAACAGTAGTAGCTCCGTCTATTGTTCCCTCGACTGCGCTTACAGTATTCTGCATATTTGCCAAGGTAAGCAGGCTGGCTGCCTGTTTATAGTCACCACTATAATAGGACAAAATGTTAGCGGCATCATTACCGTCAATTACCGCAGTTCTCCAATCCTTGCCGTTAAAGATATCGACGTGCCAATCATTACTGGAATAACCAAACCAAGCCTGCCCTGCATATTCATATGTATCAACATTTTTATATCTCTTATCTTGATTATTCCAACGTATAACACTTGAAGGATCAACATAACCAACAGAACCATCTTCTCCGGTAAACTTAACATCCTTACTTCCAAATATTCCCGATGCCAAATTAAACCATCCATCTCCCGCTTCCTTAAGCAACCCCTTTGCCATTATCACCACTTGCTCGCCGTTGATTGTTCCTTTTTTGACAATCTCTTTAGTTGCGCTTTCGGTTTCGCCTTTTTGTTTCTGCTCTTTCACGCCAGAGAAATAATCATCATCAATCAATACCCGTTTTCCATCCGGGGTTCTTGCATAATCATCAAACCATCTTTGTGGCGTCCATATATGCCAATCATCACTCCAGCTATCCTTAGGCACCACTATTTTTCTACCGTCTTTTTCAAGCGTAAGCAATACGCCATCCCGGGCTTTATTTCCGATACCCTTTGTAATAAGCGGGTCATCTTGAGTTACGAGAATTCTATCTCCGGTTTTATGATTGACCAGGACGATTATATTTTGTAATCTATTGTTCGGATTTTTGGTGTTATAATCCAATACTGCTTGCACCAAGGCTTCATCATTCATCAGGCTTGCAGCATCTATGCTATATCCAATTTGTTGGGCGATTTTTCTACGTTCAGCAAGTATTTGTGCGGATTGTGCCTCCATCTCCCTAACACCACCCCAACCCCAGTTATACCCGCCTTTTCCGTCTGATTGCCAACCATAATCAGCACTATAAACAAAGTGCCCTTCATTTTTTCCGCTAGGATTAACAACTACTCCCATTCCTCCGGATCCCTTAAAACTAAAACCCTGTACTCCAGGCGCAAAGGCAACAAAATTCCAATCTGCCCCATTATTTGTATTAGCTAAAGTTAAACCAAGGGTATCTGAAGCCAAAACAACTTTTTCCCCTTTTGCATCCGGAACAAACATAGCTGATTTTATGGCGTTTTTACCTGTATCAGATTTAGGTGCCTCCTGTTTTGAATCGCCAGTTTCGCCATTAAACATAGTCAATATTTCGGAGCTTGGAAGTGAAAGTGCGCCTTCCTTAATCTTAAAAGGCAAAACTACTCCTTGGCCGGATACAAAAAGAAGCTTAGTTCCTGTTTTACTTATCACTGAGAGTACAGATTGGCCATTATTTGCGAATAGGCTGACCGATCCTGAATCCAGCATTGCGGATGTTATAACATCCAGTATCTTATTATTCTTCCAGTCGTTCCATTTCCCTTTTGCACCGGAGACACCCCAAAGACCTATAGTAAGTCTTTGAGCAGACACCTGCAGTGAAAGTTTATTAGCGCCAAAAATTACATCCTTCTTATTAAGGTTAAGATTTTTTGCGTAAGCGCCAGGTAAATAAACAGTCAAATTTCGTGCTTGAATCTTTCCTCCCGCTGCATCGCCTGAGAATATATAACCATTACCTACCTGGATGTTTTCTCCAGCCTGGCTATAAAGCCGCATGGTCTTACCTTTGGCATTAACGATTTGAATATTAGATAAATCCAGCCTTTGCTCAAGGCCGAACATATTCGGCTGGTTTTCTCTTGTTAAAGGATTAACAAAAGCCCCGAACTCTCCGCTTACCGTTCCCTTGGAAAGATCATAAATCAACCCTCGAGCTCCTTTGCGAGATGCTGCTGCGTTTATTTTCGCAATCCCCTCACTTAAACCCTGATCCTGAACAGAAGCCTGCTTCTCCGCAACAGCATAAATACCTGCCTTAGCGTTAAAACCTACTTTGCCAGTAGGAACTTCTCCGGAAACCTTTACTACACCAGAACCCTCAAAAGTTTTAACTTTAAGATTCTGAGTAATATCTGTACCTTTATATTTGATGCTACCCCATACCGCTGAACGCGCTTCAACAGGTTGTACCTTCAAACCAAAATCACTGCTTTCAAATGTGCCCTGACCTTCATACCCCAGATACAGATTGTCAACACGCAACCTAAGATCAGCATTATTAAGTCTTTCAGTCTCAAAAAGCGCATTATCGCCTAACCCTGTTTTCCAAAGGCCGTAGGATAATCCTTCCCCGCCGATTTTGCCTTGATACAGCTCAAATAATTTCTTGTTGCCGCTTTCATCCGCCTCGCCTTTACCTATTGCAAAAGAGATGGTGCGCTGCGTTCTCTTGCTATCTTCACCTATTGCCAAAGGCAGTATATCCTTGCTGCCCACTCCCTCTTTAGCATTAACCTTCTCTAAAGCAGTCTTGAATACGTCATTCTGCAATACTTTGTCGTCCCAAACCAACCCCTTGCTATTTGTAAATCCTGTTTCCTTAATATTTTTGAATTCGCCAACATTAGCGCTACGAGTTTGAACATTCAGGCTTTCAAGATTAATTTCATGCACCAAAGCAGAAGTCGTACCCTTACCAATAGCAGAAAAAACGCCTTCTTCTTTCTGGGATAGCTTCTCCACTATAATGCTACCGGTGCCGGTAACTCTATCGCCGCCAATATCAAAAGGATTATCCGCCCCGGCTAAAGGCTGTTTGTTAATTTGTATAACCATTTCTCTATCTTTTACGGCTTTGGGAGCAGATAGTTGTTCTACAAAATTTGTATTTCCATTCTGAATATAACCTTGCTCGTTAATAGAGCCGGTGATATGAATAATCCTGTTGTTATCCTTACTAAAATACTCCCGTTCTAACGTCTTGGCGAATTGCTCGGGCAGAGATCCGCCAACTGATTGTGCCTGCGATAATTGCTTCCATGCGCTAAGGTTACCCAAATTATTATCAATTATTTCAGAAAGAAGCAGTGTCTTAACTTCGCTATCTTTCATACTCCCCGGCAACAAGTGCATATCCGAGATATTGCCTACTGCATCCTTATAAAGCGTAAAATTAGGAACACTTTGTTTAGAAGCATCCTTATAATGTTCAACGCTAGAGAAATTTATGCCATCGTTAAGCGCTAAAACCTTAGACTTGCCTTCAGTAGTAATAAACCTGGCGTAATTTAATCCTAAATCTTTAGACATCGGTACTGCTTCTCCACCGTTGATTCTAAAGATACTGTTATAGGTAAAATCCTGCCAACCAGCATCCTCTGAGCGGAAGAATGAAAGCTTACCGGTAAAACCGGCTACGCCGGCAACCCCTGCATTCTGTAGTTCTCCTTGAGTAGCATCTTGTTTATTAAAGCCTATCTTATTATAATTATCTTCTCCGATAAGATTTATCACTGTCTTTTTCTGATTATTATCTAACAGCTGATTGGAACCGGAGAAATTGCGATCCATTAAAATCTGCTTATCAAAAGTAGCACTACCTACCGCTATCGGTAATAAGCTACCTTTATCGTCTAATTTAAATACAACCTGAGAATTATAATTACCATCTACGATCTTCGGGGTAGCGGTAACTGTTAAATTCTCAAACTTCAATACAGTATCATTGGCTTTAGTCGCCCCAAGAAACTTTAGACCAAAATCAGCGTGCAGGCTGGTTAAGTTCCCTGCATCATCAAATGTTTTATTGATAGAAAATATTTTTGTCTTATCGGGTCCTGCTTCTTCAATACCTACAGCATACATCTGCCTAAGATAATCTTTGTTTGTATCTGAAGAACCCGGTTGAGACCATGCTAACGGCTGGGCCCCCATCCAACTATAATAAGAATAATATCCCTGATTGCCAGCGGCTGCGCTTCCCTGTTGGCTCAAAAGGGTTATCTGGGACTGAGAGGGCAAATTATTTTGAAGGCCCGATAAATAACTATCTAGATTTGCGCCAAGCGTTTTTCCCAGCCCTGCTTGTTCGCCCTTAATATTGGTCAAAGAAATCAGGCCGCTATCTTTAAGCTGTGTTAAAAGTTCGGATTTAGCTTTAAATTCTCCGAATGAGCGCAACTGAAAGTTCTTTACCGTTACATCGCTATTATTTATCTCACCAAAAGTCTTTCCTGCTTCATAAATCTTCTTGCCTTCATAAGCTGCATCGTTCAAACGGCCTACCTGGCGTAAGGTTATCTGGCTTGAATTATTAAACATTGTATTATAAGATCCGAGCGTAAGAGAAAGATTGCCTTCTTTTTTTGTAAACTCACTAATAAAAAGCGATGCAGATTTTGGCAAACTGCTTACAGCATTAATATCAAAAGTCGCGCTCAATTCTTGCTTGGCGCCAATTTCATAGGAAAATAGCGAACCCTGTTGAACTTCCCGAATCTTTTCAGTGGGGGCTTTAATTTCGCCTATGTTTAAAATACCTTGAGTAGGAAGAGGAGAGGTATTAGACGAAGGAGCAACCGGAAACGAAATATTATAAGTAGCGGCATTATTCAACACACCTATTTGAGGGCGATTATCCAACATTCCCCCTAAAACGTGACCTATCACTTGCTGATTGTCTTGGCCATAGTTAGAATAAAACTTGGCGTTTGCAGAAACAAAGCTTACCAACTTGCCGTGTGCTTCT
>CAYVMK010000033.1:0-11072 GCA_964452445.1 uncultured Desulfonema sp.
ATGCCATACTATATGACCAAAAAGGGAATATTTCCGAAATCTTCATCTTGCCGGAGGGAAAGGCAATGCCGCGGGTACCGCAAGCTCAGGCACCAAGAAGGAGATATTGATAATTAAATCCCCCCTGTCCCCGGAACCAATCTCATTGACAGTATAGACAATCTGTCCTATAAATGGATAAGAAAATTCTTCCTTCTTTCTAAAAAACAAAAAGGATAGGATGAGAAAATGTTTAACCGCTTAACCATTGGCGAGGTGGAACGGGTGCGGCTTGTCCTGCGCGGCGGAACAGTGATAGACTGGCGCCGCCTGAACATATCGACGGTTGACGAGTGTAATGCTATCTTGCGCGCCAATGAATTCGACCCGGATAACACTTGCGATGCTATACGCCTGGCCGAAATCCGCTGTAAGGCAATCGATTACCTGGAAAGCAAATTTGGCTTTAAATTTGCGGACGAGGTGGTCAACGCTCCCCGCACGAGCGACATCATGCTTCTTGCCGCTGGGCGTGATCCGACACTCCGACCGCAGGCATGTATGGTGCTGAAACTCATGCACGTTATCCACCACGTCGATGCATGCGAACTCCGCTCAAAACTTGCCGTATCGGATCGCGACCTCCGGCGTCTGGTCGAGGAGAAGACGATGCGCGTTGCCCGTAAGATGAAATATCTCGGCCTCCCGATCTTAGAGTTCAAAAGCAGCCACAAAGCTCAGGACTCGCTTATCACGAAACTCCTCAGTAAGAAAAAGACGATTAGGGCTCGTGTCTTCGAAATGATTCGATTTCGCATTGTGGTGGCGACGGTTCAGGACATCGTACCCGTGGTTGCTTACCTGAGCCAGCACATCTTCCCGTTTAATTACACTGTTCCAGGCGAGAGTCACAACTCGATCTTTGATTTTCCACACTTCATCAAAAAACAACCCGGGGCTAAGGCAATGATACCGGAATTCCAGGTCGACTTGAAGTTCGAAAACGAGATGCGTCCTATGATAAATGCTGATACAAGCGCTGCCTTTCGAACGGTCAACTTTGTCGTCGATCTCCCTATTCGGATTGACGATAAATGCCTGCAAACCTGGGCGCCCGATGTAGCGGTTCTACCTGGAATCATTCACGTGCTCACGGAGTTCCAAATTGTTGACCAAGCTTCTCACAGCGGGAACGAGCGCGGTGAAGCGAGCCATGAGAAGTACGAGGCCCGCCGAATTGCAAAGGTTCGGAAGCGTCTCCTCACTGGCATGATGACCTGGCAAGGGAAGGACAGTTTATAGTTTCTTTAGAGAGAGCTTCACACCATGCTTCCGAACAAAAGATGACTGTCCATGGACAGATTGCCTGTGGATGATTGACTGCATAAACACGAAGGCCAAGGCGAAAGTTGATGAAAAAACTTGAAAAACAGCAGTACTGCTGATTTCCCCGGAAAAGGAACAGATTTTATGACAGTTCTGTAGTATTATCCTAAGAAAGGGAACTCAACCACCCTCGACTATAAGTCGAGGGGTCTTAGGAGGGGCCGATTTCAAATTGACTATCATCCGTAATCGGCTCCCCTTCTTGCTCTTGTATATACTGTCGTATCAGCTCGTCTGTAATATTTCCCGAACGCGCTTCCGATATTTGGGAAGCCAGATCAGGTGGACTTTAAGGTCTATTTTGGTATGTGCACCCAGTTGATAACGTCGCATAGCGACATTTATAAACTTTTCTTCGCCTAAAGGCGAGGGATTTCAACCATCCCCGAAAGGGACATTAAACATGACGTTAAAACGGAGCAGCTATGAACTCGAAACATTATTCCAGATTGAAAATGAAGATTCAACGGTTGCTTAAAGAAAATTCCGCATCGGTAGATCAGAAGGCGGTTATAAAAGACATCTATCTCGAACTTGAATTATCCGTCGGATATTTCTTAATGCTGACTCTGGCAAATCTTATTGCTCTCAGCGGTTTAATGATAAACAGTACGGCGGTCATTATAGGCGCCATGCTTATCTCTCCACTCATGGGGCCGATGCTGAGCTTTGGTTTTTCCTTCATTACCGGAGATAAGGTCATCTGGAGAGAATCCGCAAGAAAAATTACAATCAGTGTTATTGCCACTATTCTGATAGCAACCCTCGCTACCTTTATTTCGCCCCTCAATGACATTACCAATGAAATTTTGTTGCGAACGACACCTAATCTATACGATCTTCTCGTTGCCTTTTTTGCCGGGACGGCCGGGGCCGCTGCCATCTGCACAAAGAAGAACTATCTGACCATCGTGCCCGGTGTTGCCATCGCAACGGCCGTCATCCCTCCTCTGAGCGTCACCGGCTTCGGTCTCGGCATCGGGAACATTTTCATTGCATCGGGCGGTTTCTTTCTTTTTTTTACTAACTTTGTGGCCATTGTGATCACGAGTTGCACTGTTTTTTACTTTTACGGTTTTAGGCCTAGTGTCACAAACGGAATGGACAAGTCCCAGTTGAAGAAGCGGATCATTTTTCTTTCTATCATCCTCTTCGTCATCTCCATCCCCCTCATTTACACGCTGGGAAAGACTATCTCCGAGGTTAAACTGAAGAAAGATATACAGACAGCTCTGAGAGAGGCGTTTGATAAAAAGGGCGCTTCAAGGCTGTCGGATTTCACGTATTTTAAGAAAGAGAATGGAGATCTGGAGATTAACGCCACCGTCGATACCATCAGCTATATCCGCGATGTGGACGCCAAACCGATCGAAAAAAAACTGGAGGACGGTCTTCAACGGAAGGTGCAGTTCAACCTGGAGCAGGTTAAAGTCCTTAAGGGCGGGCTCCAGGAAGAAAAGGCCAAAGCCCATGTGCCGGTCATTGCGCCGCCGGTTCCGTCGGACGTCGCCATTAAGAATTCCCGGGATAGCGCTCTCTCTGCGATTAGACCGTCTCTGGAAAAGATCGAGGTGATGATATCACCATCGAAGATCGTCGATGTTGCGGTGCGCTTCCATAACAGGGGAAATCAGGCATCCATTTTGCTCAAGGTGAAAAGAGACACCCCGTTATTGGACGAGCAAGTGTCGTGGTTACAGAGAGTATTCGTTTCGAGCCTTAAGGTTCCTGTTGATCTCTCCGTGGAAACGGTGCCGTTTGTTCCCCCGCTGGTATACAGGAAGGGCGAAACAGCGTTATCCGAAGATATGAAAAAAAGCCTTGAAATCCTGAAGGACGTTTACAACAGAGACAGCACTATTCATGTTGCCATCGAGAGCGGTCCGGAGTCTTCACTCCCTTACCGCAGGCGAATCTTCCTGGCCGGGCAGAGAGCAAAAGCTTTGGCCGCCCTGTTGTCTGAGGATTATCAAATACCGGCTTCCAGTATTAAAATCTCTGTTATGCGCATGGCAGTGAAAACGCCCATTGTAAAAGTATCTGTCCTTATTGCCGGGAATGACGAAAAATGATGAATGAAGTGAGAACGGTCAATTTTCAAAGCGCTTTGATGAGAGGGAAAGATATGGGACGCATATTGGAAAATAACAATTCCTCCGTTGGGAATCTCCCTGAAATAATGTATTACCTAAAAGTGGCGAATGAAGCCTAATATGTTTTTAATATCCATATGTTACCAAATTTGCCATTCACCCATGTTAAAAACTATTTCTAATGTTTTCAAGTAGTTATAGGTGTAATGGCCAGTTTTAGGTATTACAGTAAGGATAACATATGGGTTCGGTAATAATTCTGATTATTATTGTTGTCGCATCGCTCATCTGCGTGCGCGCAGGCGCTATTGCCCTTGAACTGACTGGGATGAAGAGCGAACAGGCAAGATTTCAGGCGCTTTCGGCGTTCACAAACACCGGTTTCACTACCCGCGAGACAGAGGAGATTACCAATTTTCCCATTCGCCGGAAAATAGTCACGGCTCTCATCGTCCTCGGACACGCCGGAACTGTATCTGTAATAGCCGCATTTGCAACCTCGCTCTTGCAGAGCAATTCCCTGCACATGGCCATGAATGTCGGGATCATCCTTGTTTCCCTTTACGTTGTCTTCCGCCTTGCATTGTTGCGTGGTCTAACCACACGCATGGGACGGCCCATTCGCCACTGGCTGGTGAAGCGTTATGGGCTAAGCGCCCCATCTTTGGAGGAGATGCTGAGCGTAGCCGAAGGCGTGGGGGTTGTACGGTTGATAATCAAGGAGGGGATCCCTCTGATTGCTCGGCCACTTTCCGAACTGGGATTGAAGGCACGAAAAGTACAGATCCTGTCCATTATACGGGGCGACGAGGTGATCGCTGTTCCCCAAGGGCACGACTCACTCAGGGTTGGCGACACCGTAATCTGCTATGGTGATATGAAAACTGCCAAGGAATTATTTGCTGCAAATGCCGGGGGCGCGGCCGAATAAGACAGATGACTGAGCGAAAATATTCCATACTGATCATAAGTTCAGAGTTTTCCCCTTTTGCCAAGACAGGAGGTCTGGGTGATATGGTAGCGGCTCTTGCTGCCGGTCTCAGTCGAAAAGGGCACGACGTGCGTGTTGTGCTTCCTCTCTACAGTCAAATCAAGGAAAACCCGATAGATTTGCATACCGCCCTGCCGTCCATGTGTGTAGCAATGGGGATCGGCGAAGTGTGGTGCGCCGTTCGCTATGCCGCGACAATGGAAAAAGTTCCTCTCTACTTTATCGAGCATGAGGATTTTTTTCACCGGACAGGCTTCTATCATGATCAACAGTATAACGACTACCCGGACAACCCCCTGCGGTTTGGTTTTTTCTGTAGAGCCGCTTTGCAATTAATAATAGATCTTAATTTGACGCCGGACGTTATTCATGTGAATGACTGGCAAACGGCCTTAGCGCCTGCCTATCTGAAAACATGGTTCCGGAACCATCCCTCGCTATGCAAATGTGCCTCCGTGCTGACGATTCACAACGCGTCGTACCAGGGAATCTTCTCTGCTTCGCATGATAGATGGCTCGGCCTGCCGTCTCATGATTTATTGCCTGATATTTTTGAAGATTACGGCGGAATTAATTTTCTCAAAGCAGGCATTCATTTTGCCGATGCAGTGAATACCGTAAGCCCCACCTATGCACGGGAGATTAAAACATCCGTTGGCGGCCCCGGACTGGCGCCTGCGATTTCGAAAAAAGGGGAACGGTTCCGGGGCATTCTGAATGGCGTCGATTATGATGCCTGGTCGCCGGAAAAGGATATGCTTATTCCCGCACGCTACTCCGCCCACGATATATCCGGGAAAATCAAATGCAAGATGCATTTGCAGGGGCAATTTCATCTGGAAGAGAATGCCCGGATTGCCCTAATCGGCTTCATCGGTCGTTTCACTCGACAAAAAGGCGTGCACCTGCTGAAAGAAGTTATTGAGCGCGTCGTCAATGATATGGTTGTGCAGGTAGTTGTTTTGGGCAGCGGCGATCCCCAATTTGAGCAGTATTTCCGGAGCTTGCCGGTGCGCTACCCGGGGAAGATCGGCGCGTATATCGGTTTTAATAATGAAATAGCCCATGTCATTGAAGCAGGAGCTGATTTTTTTGTAATGCCCTCGTTGTATGAACCCTGCGGATTGAACCAGATGTATTCTTTGCGATACGGCACGTTGCCCATAGTGCGCGCCACAGGCGGCCTTGATGACACCATCGAAAATTATAATGAAACCACCGGGAATGGCACCGGGTTTAAATTCTGGGACAATACTGCGGATGCATTGTATTATACGGTCGGCTGGGCGGTAAGCACCTATTATGACCGGCCGGATCATATGCGCCAGCTTCGTGAGAAGGCCATGAAACAGGATTTCAGCTGGAATCGATCGGTCAATGAGTATGAAAGTCTTATCGAAATGGCGATGGAGGGTGAACCCGAAAGGAGAGTCCGATGAACATCAAATTGTTAATTAAAAGGTATATTTGAATATGGAGGTATCACTGCTAAATGACATTGTCGTCATATTTGGATTAGCTATTGCTGTCCTTTTTATATGCCATCGGCTTCGCGTGCCGGCAGTTGTAGGATTCTTCCTCACGGGGATATTTGTCGGACCTTACGGACTTGGACTGGTGAAGGCAATCCATCATGTTGAAATTCTTGCTGAAGTCGGTGTTGTGTTATTACTTTTTACTATCGGAATCGAGTTCTCACTTAAAAGGCTGCTGCAAATCAGAAAATCCGTGTTTATGGGCGGTTCGCTTCAGGTGCTGCTAACCTTTTTGGTTACTTTGTTCTTAGCCAGGCAGTTCGGCCAGGCTTTTAGTAAGGCGGTTTTCTTCGGATTTCTTGTAGCCCTGAGCAGTACGGCAATTGTACTCAAACTAATCCAAGAAAGAGCCGAAGTTGATAGTCCGCACGGACGTACAACTCTTGGCATCCTGATCTTCCAGGATATTATTATTGTTCCAATGATGTTGGTCACGCCGCTACTGGTTGGAGCAACAGGGAATTTAGGCGGATACATCCTCGTTCTTCTGACCAAAGGAATCGGCATAATCCTGTTGGTGATGGTCAGCGCTAAATGGGTTGTGCCACAGTTATTGTATCAAATTGCAAAAACACGCAATCATGAACTTTTCCTGATAAGTGTGATTGTAATATGTTTTGGTGTTGCATTGCTAACCTCCGAGGCAGGGCTATCCCTTGCCTTGGGCGCATTCCTGGCAGGATTAATCATTTCCGAATCTGAATACAGCCATCGGACACTCGGAAATATTTTACCATTTCGGGATGTCTTCACAACCTTCTTTTTTGTTTCCATTGGCATGATGCTTGATGTCCATTTTCTCTTCAAGCAACCGGGATTAATCGTGCTGATTGCACTCAGCGTTTTGGTTTTAAAAACCATCATCGCTGGATCTGTTACCATTTTACTGGGATTCCCACTCCGAACCGGGATTTTAGTCGGTGTTGCGCTCGGACAGATCGGTGAATTTTCTTTCGTTTTATCCAGAGTCGGTGTTGAACATGGTTTGCTCGCCGGGAGTAACTATCAGATGTTCCTGGCCGTCACTATTCTTAGCATGGCGGCGACACCATTCATTATAGCATTGGCGCCCCGGATAGCGGATAATATCATCCGTTTACCGTTTCCCAAAAAGTTCATATCAGGCTTTTATCCGATTTATGAGCAAACTGAAGTGGACAGGAAAGACCACATTATCATAATCGGTTTCGGAGTAAACGGAAGAAATGTGGCACGCGCCGCCGGATTAGCTGGTATTCCCCATGCAATCATCGAGATGAATCCAGAAACAGTAAGGAGTGAACAAGCAAAGGGCGAAGCTATTTATTATGGCGATGCGACCCAGGAGGCAGTACTTCACCATACGAACATTAGAGAAGCGAGAGTTGCTGTAGTCGCAATTAACGATCCCACGGCAACCCGAAGAATTACTGAAGTCATTCGGAGACTTAATCCGAAAGTTCATTTGATCGTACGAACCCGCTATCTACAAGAGATGAAAGCTCTGTACGAATTAGGGGCCACCGAAGTCATTCCGGAAGAATTTGAGACATCAGTGGAAATCTTTGTTAGGGTTTTGACAAAATATCTTGTACCAAGAGATGAAATCGAAAAACTGGTTGCTGAGATACGCACCGATGGATATACGATGTTTCGAAGTCTTTCCAAGACATCAATATCTTTTTCCGATTTCAAAATTCACCTGCAGGATGTGGATATTAATACATTTCGGGTCTCACGACCCTCACCGTTGATTGGAAAAAAGCTTGCACAGATTGATTTAACAAATCGTTGTGGGGTTTCCATTGTGGCAATAAGACGGGGCTCACAGATATTTTCCAACCCGAGAGCAGACACGCTCGTTCAGGAAGATGATTTGTTCTTTATCCTGGGTTCTTTCGAAAAAATATCGGAAGCAGCCTGCATCTTATCATCTTCAAACAAAGGATGAACATGGCTTTGTGGAATCCGTTCGTCGAGAGTCATTCGTCAATCGACTTTTAGCTGCTGTAGCATTTATCAATGTTCTTGAGGAACAGTTTCAATTAAGACTTTCGAGAGGTAAAGCCGGGAAACCAGCCAAAATAAAAGATATGGCTAAATAATCAGTGGCTGTCCTAAATATTCCAAAATTAGGCGGCGGATTTAGGCCAATTTGTTGTCTTGACAGAGGGGATATCTTTAGATAGTAGTTCATCATTAATGCTCTGCTTTGAAAAAAACTAATAAATTTATATATAACGCAATTTACAGGCATTTAACCTACCTTTCTATGAAGATAAAAAATCTTAAAAATGCTGGAGAATGAAGAATCTATTTTTACGAAAAGTCTTTGTTTTTTATATCCTTATCATATCAATTCTGTGGTTAACATTCAGTGCCGGTTGTATTGCCCTGGGCGCGGATGATGAAATCCGAGTTTATCTGAATAACGGAGACCGGATCAGCGGGATAATAGTAATTGACGAGAAAGACTATCTTATTCTGAAAAATGATCTTTTAGGGAATGTGAAAATAAAAAAGACGCTTGTGAAGAAGTTGGATAAGGCTACTAAGGTTGAGATTGCAGAACCTGTAAATAAAAAACCGAATCTTTGGAAAACGGAGATTGCCCTGGGGTTCGACATGTCAGAAGGGAATACGGTAAAATCTTCCTACGCGGGTGATTTCTATGCAAACAGGAAGACCAATTATAACGAATTCACTATGAAGGGGGGCGGTTCGTACGCTGAAACGGAAAGCAGGATGGATACTCAGAAGTGGTATGGTATGATCCGGTATGCTTATAGCTTCATGGATAGGAGGTGGTATCAGTTCTACAAATTTGAGTCGAATCACGACAAATTTGCCAACATCGATTACAGACTTATACCATCAACCGGAGTCGGATATTGGTTTTCTGACAAACCGGAGTTGAAGGCCATGACCGAGATAGCAATCGGCCTCGAAAACACTCATTTTAGGGGTGACAACCCTACCAAATACGAAGCAGTGCTCATTCCAAGGATTTTCGTTGAGAAAAAATTGCTCGGCGATACAGTGATTTCCCAGGAAATTATCTTCTATCCTTCGTTAAGCTATATGGGGGACTATAGACTTTACTTGCAGACCAGCCTGAAAAATCCTCTCACTGATAGGCTTTTTCTACGTGTCAGCTTTATTGACAACTATAATTCTTGTCCTGCGAATGCTGACACTGACACTAAAAGAAACGACATGCAACTTGTCACATCGCTCGGGTATACGTACTGATCTCAAATAAGAAAAGATTTGGATTTCATCTGTCTGAATATATTTACCTGCACGGCTGTTCCAGCATTTTCTTCACAACGGCCACGAGGACATAAACGGAGATGGCGATCCATGATATAGATGTCCCCAACTTCGATGGACAATTCGTCGAGAATATTGGCGTTTTGCGGAGCACACTTATGGAAACGGGGCAGTGGGTAAATGCTGACCTCTATAACGGCTGCATCGTCAGGGTTGCCAACAGTTTCGTTTTCAAAGAACCGGTATTCAATTACTCCGGCGATTTTCCCTTCCTCTGGGACGAGATAACCGTTCCGGTCAAATACGGCAGCGACTACAAACTTGCGCGTAAAATTTTGCAGAAAATTGCGAATGACGCTTTATGCGGTTTAGTGCCTGACGTTAAGAAGACTTGGCATGAGATAGTGATCAAGTACCGTATCGAAGATGCCCGGGTCGAGCCGGCAGGCACGCTCATTGCCAATGACAACTGGATGGAGTTCACCACCCGATAAGTGACTGACTACAAAATGCGCCGTGCCACCAAGGACATACTGTTCAGCAGAATTCTGGAAGATTTTGATGCTTCAAAAGGCAGCGTTTCCCTATCATCGACTACGTTCCACTTGTTAGGATGCTCCGGTACTGAATGTGCACATGACAGGCAATCAATGAGATTTTGATAAGACAATTATCAGATTATTGTTTGGTCACAAATAACGTCTGCGTAGGATAAGCAAACTCTATACCGCGTTTTTCAAACTCCTCCTTGATCGCGAAATTAATCCCTTGCTGGATATCCATATATTTATTGTAATCGGAGCCGATAATATAGAATACAACTTCGAATATAAGACTAAAATCGCCATACGAGAAAAAATGAACCCGGTCAAAAGCCGTGTCGTTGGTATTCTTAATTATATTCTCGATAATTCCGGGAATTTCCTTTAATTGGCTAAGCGGAGTCTGGTACGTTACGCCTATGCGGAATAGAACGCGCCTTTTTTCCATAAGTTTATAATTACGTACACGCGAATCTGTAAGATCGTTATTAGAGAATACTACCTGCTCTCCGCCTAAGCTGCGTATGCGTGTGGTTTTAATCCCGATATGCTCCACTGTGCCCATAAAATCTCCAATTATGATAAAATCCCCCAATTTAAACGGCCGGTCAAACACTATGGAGAAATAACTAAAGAAATCTTTAAGCAGCGCCTGCGCGGCTATGGCAACCGCTATACCGCCAATACCTAAGCCAGCAATTATTGTGGAGACTTTAAAACCGATATTATCCAAGAAAATTACCGCTGCCAGCGCCCATATAAGAAATTTAACAACCCGAAGCATGCCTTCAAGGCTGTGCACCAACGTAGCATCTTCCTGTTTCTTTGATAAATACACATTCAAGCTGTAACCTAAAAACATAATAACTATACGAGTGGCAAAAAAGGTAATTACAGCCAACTGCAAGGCGTTAATTGCTCCGTCTATTCCTGAAGGCATCTTTAGTGTTTTCAAGCCCAAATAAATACAGCTAAGATACAACCCGGGCAAAACAATCCTATCGAGGATTGTTATCAAAAAGTCATCAAATGTTGTCGTGGTCTTTTTAGCAAATTTCTCAAGACGCTTTATAAAAACACGAATGACCGCTTTGACAAACAGTACACTCAGAGATAATGTTAACAAGGCGAAGATGTAATCCAAAATACGATTGCCAAAAAACACTTGCTCCATAATTTCTAAATTCATATAAACTTCCCTTCTATCGTCTCCCTTTATCCTTCTCCGGGATCCGCCGACTTCACAGATGTGTCGATTACGACGGCGCCGGAAAATTCGGATGACGCAAGTTCC